>CALRHN010000001.1 GCA_943359425.1 Candidatus Nomurabacteria bacterium
ATAGTCGAAGAGTCCCATCGTCGGCTCTTTCGCTTTCTGATTCGCGTCTTTATACGCATGTGCGCGCTCGAGATATGCGACGGTCGTAATGCAGTTGAACATCCATGTCAGTTCCGCGAGTTCTCCGCCGATGGCGGACTGCTGGAAGAGCGTGACGCGCGCCGGATCGAGCCCGCAGGCGAGATAAGCTGCGGCTGTATCAAAAATATGTTTCTGGAGAATCTCCTTATCTTGAACAGTGGTGAGAGCATGCAGATCCGCGATAAAAATATAAGACTCGAAAGAATCTTGCATATCCACAAATTGCTTGATAGCCCCAAAATAATTGCCGACATGCATCATACCTGATGGCTGGATGCCGGAGAGGAGGACTTTGCTTTTGCTTTCCATGAGTCACATAGTAGCAAAATAATGCCGTATTGTCATTCCGGCCTCCGAGCCGGAATCTAGGTTGCATTTAAAACAAGTCTAGATGCCGGATCAAGTCCGGCATGACAGAAGAAACCTAGAATGCGTCATCAAAATCGCTCTTGCCGCGCGTACTGCCGCCGCCTGCGAAACTCTCGTTCTTCTCGACGGAGAGGAAGCTTGTCGTCTTCTCGTCAAAGTACAGATCGACTTTGCCTGTCGGACCGTTACGATGTTTCTCGATCAATATCTCGGCGATATTCGTGCGTTCGGATTCGTCCTTATATTTGTCTTCGCGGTGAATGAACATGACGACGTCGGCGTCCTGCTCGATAGAGCCGGAGTCGCGCAGGTCGGAGAGGCGCGGTTTGCCGCCACGCGATTCCACCGCACGAGAGAGCTGCGAGAGAGCGAGTACGGGAACATCGAGCTCGCGGGCGAGGCCTTTGAGCGAGCGGGAGATTTCCGTCACTTGGTTCACCATGGAATCATAGTTCTTCGACGTACTCATGAGCTGGAGATAGTCCACGACGATGAGAGCGAGTCCGTGCTCGCTTTTCAAACGGCGCGCGACAGAGCGCATACGGATGATGGAGTTGCCCGGCTGATCATCGATGAATATGGGAGCCTTAGCCAATTTGTCGAGAGAGTCGCGCAATTTCGAGAATTCGTTGTCGGCGGAGAGTCGTCCCGTGCGGAGATTCCATGCGTTCACGCGCGATTCTGCGGCGAGCATACGGTCAACGAGTTGCTGTGAGGACATTTCGAGAGAAAATATTCCGACAGGCAGATTGTGATTGACCGCAGCCATGCGCGCGATATCGAGGGCGAGCGTCGTCTTACCCATGGACGGACGTGCGGCAAGAATGATGAGGTCGGATCGCTGGAAGCCGGCGAGCATGTCGTCGAGGGCTTTGAATCCCGTCGGAATACCGCGCAGTTCGCCTTTTGTGTCATGCAAACGCTCGAGACGCTCCCATGCTTCCACCAGCGTGTCTTTGATATTGACGAATTTCTGGCCTTTCGGAGCGGATGTGATATTGAAAATCTTTTTCTCGGCACGATCAAGGATCTCGTCGATATTGTCGGGGCCTTCGTTGAAACCGAGTTCGGCGACGAAGTCTCCGCTCTCGATGAGGGCACGGAGCAAGGATTTCTTCTCGACTATTTCGGCGTAGTGTTTAATATTCGCCGAAGACGGCACGACATTCGTGAGTTCGGCAAGATACGAGGAACCGCCGATACGCTCGAGCAATTTCTTCTCTTCGAGACGGTGCGCGAGCGAGAGCATGTCGATCGGCTCGCCCTTGCCCGAGAGTTCGAGCATGGTTTCGTAGATGAGGGCGTGTTTGTCGCTGTAAAAAGATTCGCCGGAGAGCGTGTCGCCGATCTCAATGATGGCGCCGGGGCGCAGCATGATAGAGCCGAGCACGGCGCGCTCGGATTCGAGACTTTGCGGAGGGATGCGGACTGAACGTTCTTTTGCCATGGGTCTGATTCTAACACGCCCGATTTTCTTGCCTAGTCCGCTTGCTTGATAAGGTGTGATTTGGCTGTGTATTCCCAAACGGGAGCCCATGCTACAATACGAAACCATGGACGATCCACTCCAAAAACTGACGGCACTCTTCGCCAAATTCCCCGGTATCGGCGGCAGGCAGGCGCGCCGCTTCGTGTATTTCCTCCTCTCGCGCGACGAAACCGAGCTCAAACGTTTGGGCGCCATGATCGCCGATATCAAGCGCGATATCACGCAATGCCCGTCCTGCCAGCGATTCTTCCCGAAGAGCGATCTCATCAAGGAGAGCAAGGAATGCAAGATCTGCCGCGACTCTGCGCGCGACGGCAGCCTCCTCATCGTCGTTGAGAAAGATAACGACCTCGACAGTTTGGAAAAGAGCGGCACATATGAAGGCCACTACTTCATACTCGGCGGCACGGTACCAAATGTCGAGAAAGAAGTTCCACGATTCATTCGCATCGATGCGCTGAAGAAAATAGTCGCGGAGAAAACAAAATCGGGCAATCTCCAAGAAATAATCCTCGGCCTCTCGCTCACCCCCGCCGGCGAACACACGATCTCCTATCTGCGGACGATTCTCTCTCCCCTTCTCGCAAATACGAAAGTGCAGATCTCAATGTTAGGCCGCGGACTCTCCACCGGGACCGAGCTCGAATACTCCGATTCAGAAACCCTCAAGAACGCCCTCCTCAATCGGCATAAAGAGTAGCCATCAAAAAACCGCCCATTCGGGCGGTTTTTTGATTACCTTTTTATTAGGGATTGATTGTGAAGAAATTATCCGAACTATCATACACTGTCGCAAAATACGGATTACCTTGTCCCTCAACAATAAATATTTTGTAATGATTGCCAGGCGCAAAATCTCCTGGGTGATCAAATCCAAGTCCGCTAAGTATTAGAGTAGTACTGCCACTAATTTGTCCTTGTGTCGTTATGATTGCGCTGGTAGGACCCCACTGGTCAATAATACTATTGTTATTTGCTGAGTACCCGAGATAGATACCCAATGTCCCAGTATTACAACTACTTGTCCAATTAACGGTGATAGATTGGTTCTCTATAAATGTCTCACCTCCATTTGGAGAAACAACATTAACAGAAGGCGTACAAGGAGTTCCTATGTTGAATGAAGCGGGCACAACAACAACTGCCTGACCACTGCGAGCAGTCCATGGAGCATTCGCTGTTTGCTGTGTCCAAGTAGCGCCGTAAGTTGAACGATAGACATCATTGTGTACAGTAAGACCAGTGGCTCCGGCAAGCAACATTAGATTCCCACCGATAGAGGCAACAGACATGTCAGCGCGTCCGCTCCAAAGAGCGTTCGGAGTGACTTGAACCCATTGTACAGTATTGCCACTGATATAACCTGAGCGCCAAACATCATTCGCAAACAATCCAGAACCGATGTATCCACCTATAACCCATATTCGATTCTGAAAAACGACAGCAGAGGCTCCAAGATGTGAAGGCCATTGAGCGTTATTGGAAGTCTGAGTCCAAGTTATACCGTCAGTAGATCTCCAGACATCGCTCTGTTGTCCGTTTGGACCTTGTCCGCCCATGAGCCACATCTTGTTCTGGAAAACTACACCCATTGCTTGCTCGCGTTGACCAAAAGCGGCATTGGCGGTCTCTTGTGTCCAATTTATGCCGTCGGACGAAGACCAAACATCACTAAGGTCTCCTGTACTATTTTCACCACCGGCGATATATATTTTATTATTGAAAACATATGAGACGAAATAAATGCGTCCAGCCCACGGAGCATTTGCAGTGAGTTGAGTCCAGTTCACGCCATCAGAAGAAGACCAGACATCATTCATGAATGTTCCACTACCTGTAGTCAAACCGCCCATGAGGTAGATCTTGCCATTGAAATATTGAACTTGGTGATTCACACGCGCAGACCACGAGGCGTTTGCGGTGAGCTGTGTCCATTGAACACCTTGATTGTTATTGCTCATCCAAACATCGGATGTAGCGGCGAGTTGGTTGTTTGGATCACCACCACCAATCATGATTAATTTGTTGGTGGGTCCTGAAGCTTCAGCCTTCGGTGCCGAGCCCAAAGGAGCCGCGACTGAAACGAGGGCAAATAATGCAAGGAAGAAACCATATGCGATATTTTTTTTCATATTGATTTTCATTATTTTTTTAATTTACTGACAAACTGTCGCAGTTGCCGAAGTAAGAGGAAGCGGGAAAGCACCGATCAAGTTTGGAGTAGATCCACCAGAAGTTGTGTAGTTTTGACTCCCTCCGAGCGGACCCTGTCCGAGAAATCCTGTTGAGTCTGCACAGATTGCTCCATTGGGGAAAAGACTTGCGGCAACTGCCCAAGAGGTACCGTTGGAATGACACTCAAGAGAAGTGCCTACAGGATAGTTTGCTATATTCGTAAGCATCGCAAGAGGTTGACTTGGATTGGAAGCAACATCTGCCCAGACTCCAACACCACAAGTGTTGTCAGCAGAACCACCATAATTGCCATTTGCAATATTATAGATTTCAATTACAGCACGAATTGTTGAGATATTATCCATGGTTATAGTATTAATCCCAGTCGGAGTTCCCGTACCAAAGGATGCTGGAACTACAACAACTGCTTGGCCATTGCGAGCTGCCCATGGAGCGCTCGCAGTTATTTGATTCCAAGAAGTACCATAGGTAGAATCATAAACATCATTCATGTTTCCAAGACCTGCATTTCCAGCAAGTACGTAAATACGTCCGTGAAAAACTGCGGTGGAAGCGAACTGTCGTGCTGACCATGCGGGATTGCTTGCTGCCTGCACCCAACTGTTTCCATTCGTGGAACGCCATACGTCATTTGTAAGAGAGCTTCCAGTGTCGCCTCCCATGATCCACATCTTGCTTTGAAAAACTCCAACGGAAAACTTGCTTCGTGCCGCCCATGACGCATGAGGAGTTACTTGAATCCAATTTATTCCATTCGTCGATGACCAGACATCGTTCACTAATCCATTCGCCGTAGATCCACCGAAGAGCCACATTTTATTTTGGAAGACAACACCTTGCATTTTAAAACGATTTCCAAAAGGAGAATTTGTGAGTTCTTGTGTCCAAGTTATTCCATCAGAAGATGACCAAACATCAGAATATATTCCAACTGGAGATCCTGAACCAGTTGAACCAGCACCTCCGACAATCCACATCTTGCCGTTAAAAACGTATGAAGCGAAATTCGCGCGAAGAGAAAAACCAGCATTTGCCGTAAGTTGCGTCCAGATTATGCCATCAGGAGAAGACCAGACATCGTTCAAATAGTTACCGGAACTATTGCCACCGATAACATAAATTTTATTGTTGAAATAAAGTGCAGCATGACCAGAACGGCCAGACCAGGTAGCAGGTGAGAACGGAGGAGCGACGAGCTGGGTCCATTGCGTACCATTACCATTGCTTGCCCAAACATCATTATAATTTGATCCGCCGAGAAGAATCATTTTCTGCGTCGGACCAGAAGCTTCAGCTTTCGGTGCCGAGCCCAAAGGAGCCGTGACTGATACGAGGGTAAAAATTGCGATCAAGAAACTATAGAGTATGTTCTTTTTCATAATATGGGCCCGAAGGCTTTTATTTTTATAACTCGGACATAGTATCATATTATAATGAATATGTCAAGCTTAACAAAAACCGCCCGAATGGGCGGTTTTTGTTATTTGATTGCGGAGATCTTGATGATCATGTTTGGCTGTTTGTGGCCGTTTTTCTTGAAATATCGGCTCTTTGCCTTGTATTTGATGACGATGACTTTCTTGTCGTGGCCGGCTTTCTGGAAGAGGGCTTCAACGGTCGCTCCAGCTATATAAGGGGTGCCGATAGTCGTGTCCTTGCCGTTGTCGACGAGGAGGACTTTGTCGAATATCATCTTATCGCCAAGCTTGAAATCGCCCTCGAGTTTCTCGATGCGAAGGAGGTCTCCGACAGAGACCTGGTATTGCTTGCCGCCCGTATGGATTACCGCGAATTCCTTGTTTGCCATATGTGGGTACCATTCTATACAAAAACGGGAAAAAAGCAACCCCCGTACACTAAATCGCCCATTGTTGCGCTTCTTCTCCAGATAATGCCTCTATGAAGAGGTTTCGCCCTAGAGTAGATATTTTGAAAGTATATTGGAAGCAACAAAGAAGCCATGGGCGATTTAGTGTGCGGGCAAGCCCCGTTTGCGAGCCCTCTTGGGAAAGGCTATAATCTCCTTACACGACAATGAGCACCAAGCAATTCGAAAAGATCATGGGCGTCCCCGCAACTCTCTTTCACAAGGGGTCGCTCGTCTTGCGCTGGGGCATGCATCGCGTCTCTCGCACGCCCGTCGCACATGAGAGCCGAAAATATCTGAAAAATCTCGGTCCCGGACTCATTACGGGCGCCGCTGATGATGATCCGTCGGGCATCGCCACGTATTCGCAGGCAGGCGCGCAATACGGATACGGATTCTTGTGGTTGTCGCTCTTCTCATTCCCTTTCATGAGCGTCGTTCAGGAAATCTGCGGACGAATGGCTCTGGTCACGGGCCGCGGACTCGCGGGAACGATCCGTCAGCATTATTCGAAGAGCGCGCTCGGCATCTGCGTCACTCTCCTCTTCGTCACGAACGTTTTCAATATCGGCGTCGATCTCGGGGCTATGGCTCTCGCCGGACAAATGCTCTTCCCTGCCGCGAGTACGGCATTTCTCCTCATCGCAATCGCATTCGTCGGACTCGTTCTCGAAATATATCTCTCATACAAGACGTATGCGAAATATCTGAAATGGATAACGATCACGCTCTTCGCCTATGTCGTGTCCATGTTCGTCGTGCATCTGCCGGCAAAAGAAATCATTTCGCATACACTCATTCCATCATTTCATTTCGATAAGAAAAGCATCTTTCTCCTGACCGCACTTCTCGGTACGACGATCTCACCCTATCTCTTCTTCTGGCAGACATCGCAGGAAGTGGAAGAAGAAATACTCGAAGGCAAGACGTCAGTCGCATCACGCGTTGGAACCACGAAGCAAGAGATATCCCGTATGCGCACTGATGTTTTCTCGGGAATGTTTTTCTCCAACCTCGTTATGTTCTCCATCATCGCCGTGTGCGGCGCGACCCTCTATGCCCACGGCGTAACGAATATCACGAGCGCAACCGATGCCGCACTCGCTCTCAAGCCTCTCGCAGGCAATTTTGCATTCGCGCTCTTCGCCCTCGGTATCATCGGTACAGGAATCCTCGCCGTACCCGTCCTCGCCGGATCGGCGTCATACGCCATCGCCGAGACATTCGGCTGGAAGGAAGGCCTCTATCGCAAGCTCAAAGAAGCGCGCGCTTTCTACGGCGTCATCATCGTTGCCGTCGTCGTGGGACTTCTCATCAACTTCCTCCACATCGATCCGATCAAGGCCCTGCTCTATTCCGCCGTCGGCAACGGACTGATCGCGCCCGTCATATTATTCTTCATCATGCGCCTCTCCGACAATAAGGGAATCATGGGCGAGCACAAGAATCACTGGGGGGTGTCGGCCATCGGCTGGACGATCACTGTTATCATGGCCCTCGCCGGCATCGCAACTATCGTCTCTTTCTTCGTATGAAAAATATTCCACTCAAACTCCATAACAGCCTGACGAAAACGATCGAGGACTTCGTTCCGATTACTGAGGGAAAAGTCGGCCTCTATACGTGCGGACCGACGGTCTACAACGTCGCCCATATCGGCAATTTCCGCGCATATATATTTGCCGACATTTTGCGCCGCACGCTCGAGTATGCGAACTACGATGTCACGCACGTAATGAATCTCACCGATGTCGACGACAAGACTATTCGCGACAGCCAGAAGGCCGGCGAATCGCTCAAAGCTTTCACGGAAAAATATACGGATATCTTCCTCGCTGACCGTGATGCACTCAATATCGTTCCCGCACATCAATACACGAAGGCGACGGACTATATTCCTGAAATGGTCGCAATTATCGAGAAGCTGCTTGCGAACGGACACGCATATACTGTTGAGGACCTGCCTGCGCAGGCAGGCGGCAGCGTTTATTTCAAAGTCGCAAGCGATGAGAAATACGGCCAGCTTGTCCCCATCGATCGTGAATCACTCAAAACAAATGCGGGAGGGCGCATCAAGAGCGATGAATACGAGAAGGACGGCGCGCAGGATTTCGCTCTCTGGAAGGCATGGGATGCCGCTGATGGCGATGTATTCTGGGACACTGCACTTGGCAAAGGACGTCCCGGATGGCATATCGAATGTTCAGCCATGAGCATGAAGACGCTCGGCAATCATTTCGACATCCATACGGGCGGCGTGGACAATAAATTCCCCCACCACGAGAACGAGATCGCGCAGAGCGAATGCGCTACCGGGGAGCATTTTGTGAATTACTGGCTGCACAATGAATGGCTTCTCGTCGACGGCAAGAAAATGGCCAAGTCTGCCGGCAATTTCCATACCCTCGATGATATCCGCGCGAAGGATATTCCTCTCCTTGCCTTCCGCTACTTGCTCTTGCAGACGCACTATCGCACGCCGCTCAATTTCACCTGGGAATCACTCGAAGCGAGCGAGACTGCTCTGAAACGTTTGTACGCAGTCTACGAAGCGTTAGGAGATGCCGTTGGTGCTGTGTCGGACTCATATAGAGAAAAATTCGCAGGCGCCATGGCTGATGATCTCGGCGCACCGCAAGGCCTCGCCGTCATGTGGGAACTCGCAAAAGACACTTCCCTCTCTACAGCTGACAAGAAAGCAACGATGCTCGACCTCGACAGAGTTCTCGGCCTCGGCCTGGCGCAGATCGCCCATGAAGCTCTGCCGGAAGAAATAGAAAATTTGAAAATAGCTCGCGACAACGCTCGCGCGGAAAAAGACTGGGCGCGATCCGACGTGTTGCGCCAAGAGATGGAGAATCTCGGCTATGTAGTGAAAGACACTGACGACGGCCAAGTCGTCACGAGAAAATAAAATTTGAAAACAAATCTTCAATATCTAAATAACACCACGATCGTGGTGTTATTTAGATATGTCTACTTGAAAGAATATTATTTCGTCACTGCAAGTTCGAATATGAAAGACGAGCCTTTTCCTGCGCCCGCCGATTCGGCCCAGACGCGGCCTTTGTGCGCTTCGATGATCTGCTTGGCGAGATAAAGCCCGAGACCGGAGCCGCCCGTGTTGACCTTGCCGCCTTCACCGCGGTTGAATTTCTTGAAGAGCGTCGGCAACGTCTCAGCAGATATGCCCATGCCGTTATCCGTGACGGAGAATACGACGTACTGCGGATCTTTTTTCACAGACACGGTGATAGTGCCGCCTTTCTCGGTGTATTTGATGCTGTTATCGATCAAGTTAAGCATGACTTGGCGGATTTTTTCCATGTCGCCGTTCACCATGATCGGATTCGCTTCGGGAGATGAGAATTCGAGTTTCAGGCCTTTGTGCTCGGCTGTGATAGACAGATCGCGGGCCAAATCGCTCGCCGCAGTTTTTATATCGAACGGCGCCATCTCGTATTTCATGCCGCCTTGCTCGATCTTCGTCACGTTGAGCAAATCTTCGACGACTTTCGTGAGATGATTCGTCGATTCGAAGACACGATCGATAGCGTCTTTCTGATTCTTGTTCACTTCGCCGAAAGAGCCTTCGAGAAGCATGGATGTGTAGCCTTTGATGGCCGTGAGCGGAGAGCGGAGCTGGTGGGATGCGAGGGAGAGAAATTCTGTCTTCAATTTGTCGAGTTCTTTCAGTTTCTCGTTCGCATCCTGCAATTCTTTATACAGGAAAGCCTTGTCGAGAGCAACGGCGATCACGTCGATGAAGCTGTTGATAGATTCCTGCTCGAATGTATTGAGCGTGTCATAGTTGCGGTTGAGGCCGAAGATGAGCGCGCCCAAGACTTCGCTCTCGGTCTGGAGTGGATACGAAAGGATCGTTTTCAAATGCGACTCCGTCGTGATCTTGGAAAGTTTCTCTGCAGGGATGAGACCGCCCCAGACGTCATTGATATCGTCGGAGAGGATGCGTTTCTTCTCGTAGATGACTTTCTTGAAGAATTCGTGATGCGAGACATCTGAAATGGTTACGTCTTTGAAAAGGAAGCCGAGCTGTGTGAGCATCTCCTGCATCCGCTCGGATTTCGCGAATGTCAGCGGCGTGAGCAGATCTTTTGTAGCATCGAATACTAAAATACCTGCGATCTCCATGTTCAGATCGGCGCGAATCGTTTCCGCTATTTTTTCAGAGAGTGCCGTCGGATCGAGCTTGAGGAGAGAAAGTTGATAGAGTTTGCGCAGGAGGGAGAGCGTCTTATTCGTGACCGCAAGCTCGGCATTCTGTTTGTAGAGGGTTTCATTGACACCTTGGAGGCTGTCATCCGGAAGAGAAGCTCCCGGCTCCTTTTGTTTTTTTGATCGAGAAAAAAACATAGGACTTATTTGAGGCTCGAAGGCACTTGTTCGGGCGGTAACTCGGCTATGAGGTCCTGAACCGCTTCCTTACAGATCTCATTGGAAGCGCGACCGAAGAGATGCTCGTATTGAGCGACAAGATTGTTTATGATTTGCTTGCTGTCTCCCGTTGTCGTGACTTCGCCTTTCGTGGAATCGACAACACTGAAGCCGGCAACTTTGCGTGCCTCATCCCAAGCCACCGGCCCGATGATGAGTTCTTGCTCCTTGATTATTCTCACTGATATTTGATCAAAGATGGTCATGGCATGTATGGCGATAGCTATCATACTTTTTGTTTCTTCGATAAGACTCGCGGGTCAAGCATCATGATGCCCAGAGAGAGGACGAAAACGGCCGTCGTAAACAAGAGATCAACCCAACCAGCAGGATAAAAAGTGTCGAGCGTCGTTGTATATGAAAATGAGAAATCAGCGATATACATGAGGGCGAAACCTGAAAGGATGAGATAGATGGCCTTCTTATAAACGCCGCCGAAGTAGTTGTATGAGAGTCCGTATATGACAGTTGCGATGGAGAGAATAACAACGTCTCCGACCGGATAGGCGAGATCGAAGAAGAATTTGAGCGCTCCATCAGAGAGTGAGAGATCAAGAGACCCTCCCCGGGCAACCGTGACGAGAAGATAGTATGAGAGACCTATGATGAGCGTGGGAATGAGCAATAAGAGTGCCTTGCCTTTCGAAGAACGAAGCGAGTACCGTGCTCCTGTCGCTCGAGAGAGCTGTATCATGCCCGCGACCCACAACGGCAAGCTCAATATGTATCCGACATCGGCAATGGAAGGATACGGGACGGGCACATTGAGGATAAAGTTATATACGCCGGAAAAAATATACGTACCGATCCCCCATGAGATGAGTCCGAGGGAGAAAAATACGGTAGCTCTGCCGAGGGCGCTTTTCAGAAAGCCCCAGCGCCGTGCAATAGAGAGACCGTACAATCCTCCGAACACGGGAATGAAGCCGAGGAAGAGCACTCCGTACAGGTTGTTCGAGAGAGAGTCCGTAATGTGCGCCAACCAAAGTATGGCGACGGTCAAAACGGCGAGAGCGTAGTCGATGATTAAAATATTCCGAGCAAGAGTTTTGTGTATATGCATGGAGATACCGAGGCGACCCCCTTGATGGGTCCACGGGTATATTGTAATATATTGCATATTTTTGTACAATAGGCGCGTATGAAAAAACCTGCCTATGTTCTCGGACTTAACTTTGTCTACCATGAAGTCTCGGCCTGCCTCCTCAAAGACGGCAAGCTTTTGGCGGCCGTTGAAGAAGAGCGTTTTTCCAGAATCAAACGAGGCAAGAAATGCCTGATCGATAACCCCGACGTCCTTCCCGTGCAATCGATCGAATACTGTCTCTCGATCGCGGGTATCTCTCTTCGGGAAGTCGACTACATCGGCCTGTCCTTCATGCCCGAGGATCGCCTGCGGCAGAACATCGGCGTTGACGAGTACCTCACCAAAGGCGACTGGGGAACGGCAACGGGAGAAAAGCTTTTCTATAAAAAACTCCAGAAAGTTCCGGGAATGATCAGTAAGCTCGCCGGACGAGATATGATGAAGAAGATCACCTGGGTCCCCCACCACATCTGCCATGCGAGTAGTGCATATTTTGTCTCCCCTTTCAAAGAATCTGCGGTGTTGACGATCGACGGCATCGGAGAATTTTCTTCGGCATGGATCGGCTACGGCAAGAACAATGCCATCACTAATCTCTACGAAATCTCTTATCCCAACTCTATCGGTTTCCTCTGGGAGAAAATGAGCAAATACATCGGCTTTACCGAATACGATTCATCCAAGGTGATGGGCCTCGCCGCATACGGGAACTCGAAGAGATTTTATACAACCTTTCAGAAAATAGTGACGTTGACGCCGGAAGGGACTTTTACTGTTGACACTGACGTCATGCGCTTCCGAGTCGAAGATTACAGTCGTCTTGAAAAAATATTCGGTGTCAAAAGAATACACTCTCCGAAAGATATTCGAAAGGAGCAGAAAGATATCGCCGCCGCACTCCAGAAGATCACCGATGATGTCGTCATCCATGTCGCGAAATATCTCAAGAAGAAAACCGGTTCGGATAATATCTGTCTCGCTGGAGGCGTAGCTCTCAATTGCGTGTGCAATAACGTTCTCATGAAGAGCGGCCTTTTCAAGAATATCTATGTACAGCCTGCTGCCAACGACGCGGGAACCGCTCTCGGAGTCGCCTACTATCTCTGGAACCAAGTACTCGGCCACAAGCGCTCCTTCGTCATGGATCACGTCTACTGGGGACCCGGATACTCTGACGCATCTATCAGATCTGCGCTCGACAAGAGCAAGGCTTCGTATCACAAGAGTGCCAATATTGCGAAAGAGCTCGCCGGAAAGATCGCCGAAGGAAATATCGCGGGTTGGTTCCAAGGACGCAGCGAATGGGGGCCGCGAGCGCTCGGCAACCGATCGTTGCTCGCCGATCCTCGCCGAAAGAACATGAAAAGGATCCTCAACGAACGCATCAAGAAGCGCGAGGGATTCCGGCCATTTGCGCCGAGCGTCTTGAAAGAAGACGCAGCAGGATGGTTCGTCATACCGAAGAAGTCCCAGTCCATCTCGACCGAATTCATGGAGATCAATTTTGATATACAGAAATCAAAACAGAAAAGAATCCCTGCCGTGACGCACATCGACGGAACGGGACGAGTGCAATTGGTGAATAAAAAAACCAATCCTCTCTATCACAAACTTATTTCCGAGTTTCGCCGCCTCACCGGAGTTCCAATCCTTTTGAACACTTCATTCAACGACAATGAACCGATCGTCTGCTCGCCCGAAGACGCGCTGAAAACGTTTCTGCGCACAAAAATGGACTATCTCGCCATAGGTCCCTACCTCGTCAGCAAGAAAGCTAAATAACAAATATGCAGAGTGCGACTGCGGATACCCATTCATCGCCGCCCGGATGCGCGATAGAGGCGGTTGTCGCGTGAAGAATTTCAATATCAAGTTCTGATGCGGAAACGCCTTTTTTCACCGAGAGCATTTCGAGCGCGAGCGTTCTCGCTTTTTCATCAACGGCATCTTTGCCGAGCGTCGTACTGTGAAATTCGGAAATATAACCGAATTGCTTGGAATCTTTCAGTTTTGCCATGCCGACCGATGCCGAAGCTATTTCCCCGGCCTGGTTCGTGTCCTGTCGTGCCATCACGCAGAAAGTGATCTGCCCCGGCGTGAGCATTGGAAAACCCTCTTCCGGAGTTATTATTTTACACTCTGCAGGAATGATGCTGGAAACACAGACGAGATTATGCGCGAGAGGACCTGCAGCTATGAGTGCGCGGTCAAAGGCTTGGAGATGGTCAACGTGCTGTCCGGTGCCTGATATGAAAAAAGCGTATTTGGGAAGAAAATTGTTTGACATGGATTGCAGTATACCTTATTTGGAAGAAAATCTCGACCGCAGGGTTAGCAATAGGATCGAACCGGTATTGATGACCATATAGGCCGGGAAAATGATAATCGCAAATGTTCGGCTTCCGATCGCAAGCAGCAGATTTGCCGTATTGCCGAAAAAACTCATGCTCCACGAGAGTCTGCTCTCACTCTTGGGGTCTTTCATCGTCTTTACGAATGTGGGAATCAATCCGAGCGCATCGATGAATATACTCATCACCAGCGCCGAGACCGGTGAATCCGAAAGCGCCCAAAAAAGAAAACTGATGCCGGCGCCTATGAAGCAAACGATGTCGAGCGTCGTCCATCCTCCGACGCCATATTTTATGGAAAGTATGGCAATACAGAGCGGTCCGATGAAATACGAGGCTGCGGACCACACGGTGTCCACTGCGCCAGAAGAATGATAGGAGAGAAAAAGCGTAAGGCCCACCAGTGTCCAGATGAACCATGTCGCGCGTTCAGGTTTCGTTTTTCTCTGTAGGACGGAGACGACATACGGCACAAATGCCAGTAATGTTACCGCACCGGCAAGTTCGCCTATGAGTGCATTCATACGGGAGAACTATAGCACGAGTTTAGAGGGAGATACAGGTGTCGGCAGAGGAAAAGTGGAAAAGAAAAGGACATCGATTTGTTTCGATGTCCTATCCTAAAAAATCTTCCGCACTTGTTCCAAAACAAAATGTCCCAGATGAAATCCGGTGAACAATACGAGAAAGCAAAATGTGGTGCTCACGACCACGGCGATAAGGAGGAATGCTAGCACTTCCCCGTTAATTGTCAAAAATGACTGGCAACTGCACGCAATCGCTCGCTCCGTGGACAAGCATCTCTTTGCGGCCGGTAACTTTGATACCGGCAATACCCGTCGCCGAGACGTAGAGTGTTATCCGCAGATAGAATTCGGACATAACGCGAGAATCGCCTTCGAATATCGGCAGAGAGGCCAGTTTCGGCTCCACGCGCTCTTGAACGATCCAGTGTGGAGCTTTGATATGGTGCTCGGCCGCCTCAGCGAGTATGGCAGAAAACCTTTCGGCATCGATGTCTGAAAACACGACTCCTTTCGCACCCGAAGAATAGACGGCCTTGGCGACCATTTCCGTGACTGTAGGAGATTTTGAGAATACGCAGGCCTCGTATTTTCCGACGAGCAAGGCAGTTGCCGGTATGAAACGATTCATACCTTCTTGTTTCGCCAGAAAAGGCAAGAATCCCTTGGAACCCAAGTAGGCTTTCGGCGGATACAACGCTCCCAACTCTCCCGAAGGATATCGGGCAAGAAGATATTCATGGACTCGGGGATACCGATCGAGGGATTCGGAAATTATGAGGATGGGACGCACTTTCTCTCCGTCGTGGAGAAGTTCCAGATCTTCTCCAACATCGTGCTCTCGCAAAAGGTGCACCGATATGCCTCGGAACGACATCGAACGTGCAAGGATGGCATAGACAGTTTCGTAATACCGCTCTTTCTCCGATACGAGAATCGTCCAATCGTCTCCTACTCCCTCGTTTTGGACGGCACGAGCAATGCTCTCCGCGATTGGATATGCGGGAACCCGTCCAGAGAGCGAGAGTGTTTCATCAAGGAGCGCAATCATCCCCAACGCTCGCGGATTATAGGTATCTACCTCGACAATGGCATACGTCCCGTCAGTTTTCTCTACGAGATCGAGTTTCAAGAGCGAAGGAATCTTTTCCTCCGGATCTTTGCCGGGATTGAAGAGCCCGTGAGCAGCGCTCTTGCCCACATGCAAAAAACGAGCCTCTTCGTGAGAAAGGACTCGTTGATGCGCTAGCTCTGAAAAATGCTTTTCGAGATTGGCCACTGCTCCATACGCAGCCTTGGCAATCTCTTGGAGCTCTCTATGTGGGGGAGCGGTAAGGCGATATGCTCCAGGAGAAAGTATGTATGAGTGCCGAATCCGTTTTTCAGGCGTATCCCAGTAGTGTATATCGATGAGGAATCGTTTGAGTTCTGAAAAGCTTATTCCTGTGTCGATGATTTGTTCCATAGGATAGCTCTAATTGTTGTAGTAAGATTTATTTCCCGTCGCCGTTGCTCCAGCCGAAGAGGCGACCAACCATTTCTGATGTTTCTCTCTTGCGTGCGATTTTGACAACGCCGTCCTGTGCAATCAATTTCGCGGGAGACGAGAGGAGGCAGTGGTGCGATGCGAGGGCGTCTTGGTATGCGCCCGTGTCGAAGATCATGACGTACTGATCGGTGCTGTCTTTGAGCTTCGGCAAGAGAATGTAGCTGCCACCCGCAGTGTATTTGTCATCGGAATCGCATGACGAGCCTGCGAGCCAGACGCGTTTGAGTTCGCCGCCGGCCGCATTGTTAATCGGCGCGACATGCCATTTCTGATGGATTGCCCAGGTGTCGATGAGGTCATTCATAAAAGATCCGTCGATGACGTACCATGATTTCGCATTGCCCTTGTGGATCGGCTTCTCTGCGATGACTTTGTAGATAGTGACCTGGGAAGGCGCGACGACGTATTGTCCCCATTCGACAGCAAGGTTGGGATGGCGAATACCTTCCTTGTCGGCGAGTTTCTTCAGGAGTTTGACGATCTTATTCGCCATTATTTTGGCCGTGTAGAATTTCTTCTTCTCGTAGGGAACGCCCATGCCGCCGCCGATATCGAGGGTGTCGAGATTCGGATGCGTTTTTACCAGTTCTTTGTAGATATCGAAACCGCGCTTCACGCCGTCGAGCAAGCTCTTCTGGGTGCTGATCTGCGAACCCATGTGATAATGCAGGACTTTGAGATTGCGGATCTTGCCGAGAGAGAGGATGCGGCGCTCGGGAATGCCGAAACGGTCGATCTTCTTGTCCCAGCGCGAATCGGCTTTGATATCGAGGTCGACACGGATGCCGATGTCGCCTTTCATCTTGATCAGTTGTTCGAGTTCGCCTTCGTCTTCGGCGATCGGGATTATGTTGAGGCCTTTGGCCTTGAGTTCGACGACGAGTTTGAGATAGGCCTCCGTTTTCGGACCGTTACAGAGAACGCGGATCTTCGAGTGGAACTTCTCCCCTTCCCAGAGTTTCTTCACGATCCAGAGCTCGTTTTCGGATGTGACTTCGAGATGCGCGCCTTCGGAGAGGAGCGGCATCACGACTTCCTTGTTCTGGTTCACCTTCATCGGATAGTGATAGAAGAATTTACCGCGATAGCCGTAGATCTTCATATATGCGTTGAAATACTCGATGAGATCGCTCAGGCGATGTTCGAGTATGAAGGGGAAAAGTATTTCGAGCGATGTGCCGTATTTGCGCACGAGCTGCGGGAGGTTGTAGATGTAGTTGCCTTCTTTGACCGTGAGTTCGCCGTCTTTCGTCACGTTGAAGAACTGCGTGTTAAATTCTTCACTGCCGAGCTTCCAGAATTTTTTCCAATTCTTTTTCATGCGGGTGATTGTAGTATAAAACCCCAGAAAAAGCTATAGGTCTTCGGCACGCAGCTGCTCGACGGCTTCGCGGGCGCGCTTGGAGAGCTTGTGCGGCATCTTGATAACGAGTTTGATCATGAGGTCGCCGCGTTTGTTCTTGCCCTGCGGAACGCCTTTTTCTCTGACGCGGAGTATTTCGTTCGGAGCAACGCTTTCGGGAATCTTCACGGAGAGCTTGCCGTCGAGCGTCTCGATCGTGCGCTCGCCACCCAACAATGCCTCGGAGAGTTTGATGTCGAGATTCATAGCGAGATTGTGGCCTTCGCGGCGAAATGTCGGATGTGGCATGACGTTGATCTTGATATAAAGGTCGCCGGACGTGCCGTGCGAGATCGCTTCACCCATGCCGGAGAGACGGACCATTTCGCCGTCATTCATGCCTGCAGGAATCTTGATGGAAACTTCTTCTTCGCGGCGAAGAACGCCTGCGCCGTGACAGGTCGCGCACGGCGTGCTCGGAACTTCGCCCGTGCCTCCGCACGTGTCGCAGAGTTTCGTTGAAGAGAATGTTCCAAGGAATGAACGCTTCGTTTCGTGAATCTGGCCTTTGCCGTTGCAAGTGGAACATTTTTTCATCGATGTGCCCGGTTTCGCACCGACACCGTCACACGTCAGGCATTTTGAAGTCTTCGCAATGAGCACGCGGCGTTCGACGCCGAAGACGGCTTCGGCAAACGAAACGGTTATCTCCGTCGAGATGTCACGGCCGCGGCGAGGCTGTGAGCGACCACCACCCATACCTCCGGCGAAGAAGTCGGAGAAAATATCGCCGAGATCGCCCATATCGAAACCTTGCTGCGCAAAGCCGGACGGATCGAATCCGCCGAAACCGCCTTGGTTGCCCTGAAAGCCTCCGCTCTGAAAGTTGGAACCGAATTGATCATACTGCGCGCGTTTCTGGTCGTCAGAGAGCGTTTGATACGCTTCGTTTACTTCTTTGAATTTCTTGTCATCTCCCTTGTTCTTGTCGGGATGGTATTTGTGAGCGAGTTTGTGGAAGGCCTTCTTGATCTCGTCTTTCGAAGCGCCTTTCGTAACGCCCAAAATTTCATAATAATCTTTTGACATATGTGAAAGCGATTATAACATTAAAAATAGAGAATGTACAACCCCAAAATTAGAGAAGAGCGGATTGAATTCAATCCGCTCTTCTAAAAATAAACAAGATTACTTTCGGTTGTGTGCGCCAAGCTCTTTCCACTTTTCGATATATTGTTCGTGGATGACCTTATTGCATAGTTCCAAAGAACCGTTGTAGAGAACCTCAATAGAGAGCTTACCTTCCTCTGTAAGCTTGTATTGCTGATCCGGATTCTTCAGGAAAAAACTCCAGTTAATATCCTGAAAAATCCGCTTTGCCTTGAATACTCCTTCTTGGAAATGAGTTTCAGAAGAGCAAGGATAAGGAAATACGCTATCCTTAAAGGCAAATCGCGTTAAAGCCGGATCGGGTTTAAGAAAAACAAGGCCTGATTCGGTGTGAATCTTTTCGATAGCCCCGTCGTAATCAGTACGGCCACTGCGTAAATGGAAAAACGGAAATGCAGACAGGAGTTCTCCTGATTGCACCAGTTGATGAAGCGATAGAAAAGAATTCTGTATCATGGGGAGGGATTTTTGGTTTACGATTTTATTTTCCCCTCCATCGTACTTTAGAATTCAGAGCGTTGCAAGAGCGTCGGTGGCTTGATAATAGAGATCGCGGTTATTTGTGTCTTCGGCGAGCGTGCCGAGGCGGGCCCAGAGGCTGCGGGCGCGGGCAACTTCGCCTATGTCGGCGTATGCGCGTGTGACAAAGACGAGCTCCTCGATGGCAAGCGCTCCGATGCTTGCGGGCAAAGCGCCTTGCGAGAGCAGGCTCGATGTGCGGCGTTCTATCTCGGCGAAGTCAGACTCTGATTTCGGAGTTTTGCGAACGAGTTTCAAGAGCGTCGACGTCGCAACGCCTTCTTCGTTGATTTCAAAAAGTTCATCATCGAGATAGCTGTCTTCGTATTTTTTACGATAGACCATATATTTTAGAGTGCGCCCTCTGCGCGGAGTTTGCGGAGTTTTAAAGTTCGGCCTGCCTGCGCAGTCAGGCCGCGATTATATTCGCCTATCGCTCCATCGGAACGGATGACGCGGTGACATGGGATTTTCGGATCGTAATTCTGCTTCAAGACAGAGCCGACAGCACGAGACGCATTCGGACTCCCCGCACGAGTGGCGACTTGTTTATAGGTGAGCATCTTCCCTCTCGGTATGGCGCCGACAACGCGGAAAACTTTTTCTTTGAACGTCTGCATGAGGCCATTATACGGAATTTGGGTAAAAAATAAAATGCCTTCCGCACCCATCGCTCCGTGACAAAGCTAATGAGTGCGGGAAGCATTCGTGGCAGTCCTTCAGGCAATGGTAGGACCCTCGATGAGTCTGACCAAGAGAAGGACGATGGCTGCTATGAGGAGGACATGGATAAACCATCCGATAGTATAGAAACCGACTACTCCGAGGAGCCAGAGCACGAGGAGTATTATGGCGATAGTGAAAAGCATAGTAGTGTCATCCGAATGGATGTGGATATTTTGATAAACGACCTTACCTATACTATGACGAGGTATAAAAGTCTTTGTTACAGGGACATAAAAAGAACGGCCAGTTTTACCCAGCCGCCCTTGCCCCAATTCTCAAATGGTAATATCCGTCCACTTGAGACATCTTAGATATGTAATGGCTTGAAAAACTCTCAGAATATGGAAGTGCCCGAAGAGGCTTAAAAGTGCCATGGGCACTTACCATACTAAGAGGGGGCTTTTCCGAAACAGCCAAAATTTTTGAAAGAAAAATTCCTTCGCAACGGAAGCCTCAAACGTGGCATCGCTAAACCCGCAAGATTTAGTAATGGTATGAGGCCCCGCTACAAAAGACCTTATTCTATGAAACATTTTTAATGCTACTCCTATCTGGGGGTATGTCAACCCTAAAAAAAGCCCCACCAAGACCTAGGTCTTGGTGGGGCTTTTTTATGAATATAATTTTTATTTGTGTTCTGTCTCTCCTGCAGGTGCTTCCCCTGTTTCCGCATCGCGGACAGGGCCTTCTTCTTTCGGAGCGTCTCCTGCCGGAGTCTCCGCGGCCGAAGCCTTGGACATGGCCTCGCCGATCTTTGAGAGTTCTTGCGAGAGCGCATCGGTCGCACTCTTGATCGCAGCTGTGTCGCTGCCTTCTTTCGCCTTTTTGGCTTCCGCTATCTTTGCTTCAACGCTAGCCCTTATTTCAGGAGTGACTTTGTCGCCATAATCCTTCACGGATTTCTCTCCGGAGAAAATCATCGCATCGGCCATGTTCTTCGCATCGGCGAGATCTTTCTTCTTCGCATCTTCGTCGGCATGCGCTTCGGCATCGGCCTGCATGCGTTTGATATCTTCGTCTTTCAAACCGCCAGAGGCTTCGATGCGGATGCTCTGAGCCTTGCCCGTCGTTTTTTCTTTCGCCGTAACATTGAGGATTCCGTTCGCATCAACATCGAACGTCACTTCGATCTGCGGCATGCCACGCTGTGCCGGTGGGACGCCATCGAGAATGAATCGGCCGAGAGATTTGTTGTCGGAGGCCATTGGGCGTTCACCTTGCGTAATGTGGATCTCAACACTTGTCTGATTGTCGGCAGCTGTAGAAAATACTTGTGATTTTGAAGACGGAATAGTCGTATTGCGGTCGATAAGTTTCGTCGATACGCCGCCCAACGTTTCAATACCGAGAGAAAGCGGAATGACATCGAGGAGGAGCACGTCGCGTACTTCGCCGCGAAGGACGCCGCCTTGGACTGCTGCACCGAGCGCGACGACTTCATCGGGATTGATGGAGAGATTTGGAGCCTTGCCGCCAAAGAGCTTTTTCACTTCTTCGACGATCTTCGGCATACGTGTCTGTCCGCCCACCATGATGATCTCATTGATCTCGCCCATCTTGAATGGCGAAGCGTCGAGTGCACGCTTCGTGATCTCGATCGAGCGCGTGACGAATTCGTCTGCAATACTTTCGAGCTGTGCGCGAGTCATCTTGATGAG
This sequence comes from Candidatus Nomurabacteria bacterium, assembly GCA_943359425.1. Taxonomy (GTDB): domain Bacteria; phylum Patescibacteriota; class Minisyncoccia; order Phycocordibacterales; family UBA9973; genus CALRHN01. The sequence continues at coordinate 21,384 of CALRHN010000001.1, forward strand.
CAAGTGTTGCGGGCCGGAAGCGGTCGAGGTGATGAACGGGATATTGATTTCGGTTTCTACAGCAGTTGAGAGTTCGATCTTGGCCTTTTCTGCGGCCTCATCGAGACGCTGGAGAGCGAGCACGTCGCCGCGCACGTCCACACCAGATTGCTTCTTGAACTCGTCGGCGATCCAGTTGATGATCTTGTGATCGATGTCGCGTCCGCCCATATGTGAGTCGCCGTCGGTAGATTTCACTTCGATGACATCATCACCAACTTCGAGAACAGAGACATCGAATGTGCCGCCTCCAAAGTCGTAGACGACGATCTTCTCATTTTTCTTCGAATTGAATCCGTATGCGAGCGCAGCTGCAGTAGGTTCGTTGATGATACGTTTGACATCGAGACCGGCGATAGCACCGGCGTCCTTCGTCGCCTTGCGTTGTGCGTCGTTGAAATATGCAGGCACCGTGATGACGGCCTCTGTAATTTTTTCTCCGAGTTTGGCTTCAACGTCCGCCTTGATCTTGCCGAGAATCATTGCCGAGACTTCTTCCGGACGAAGCCATTTGTCGCCGATCTTCACTTCCACGCCGCCATCTGCACCTTTCTGTATCTTGAAGGAAACGTTCTTCATGTCCTTCTGCACTTCAGGATCGTCGAACTTGTGACCCATGAAGCGCTTGATGCCGTAGATAGTATTCTCTGGATTCGTCACACTCTGGCGTTTCGCAAGCAAGCCCACCAGACGGTCGCCATTCTTGGCAACGGCAACAATAGACGGCGTCGTGCGTGCGCCTTCAATATTCTCTATGATCTTCGGCTGTCCGCCTTCGATGATGCCAACAGCACTATTTGTCGTACCCAAGTCTATTCCGATTATTTTTGACATATATTTTATTGATTAACTTATAAGTTGATTATACCTGTGGAAAACATTTTAGCAAGTATTTCGTGGTCGCGGAATACTTGTCTATTTCTAATATACTTGATAGTATATGGGTGTGTCAAGACACTTTTATGCCAAAACAAGATTTCTCCAAAAAAATATTGAAGATTTTGGGCCAAAAACCGGCTATTTCCGTCCCTGATATTGCCCTAACCATCGGAGCAAAAGACAAGTACGCCATCACGCGCTCAATAAAGGGCCTCAAGGAGGCCGGACTGGTGGAAAGCCACTCATCCGGTCAGAACGACTACGCCCGCCTTACGAAGGCAGGCAGAGTCAAAGCAAACAGCCTTAAATTCCAAGATTCCCTCCTCGATCCTTCGTGGGACGGCAAATGGCGCATCATCCTCCTCGATCTTCCTGAATCTCGCAAGAGCGAACGTGAAAGCCTTCGCTATCTCCTGAAAAAAGCCGGTTTCGTCTGCCTCAAAAATAGCGCCTGGATTTCTCCCTACCCATTTGAGCATCTCTTCGGCAATATAAAAAAGGATCTCGGCCTCACGACCGAGATGATAATCCTCGTCACCGATACCATCGATGATGCATCTGAAAAGATCTTTCTTGAATCTTTCAAAAAATAAAAACTTAAATAAGAACACGATCGTGTTCTTATTTAAGTTTTTTGATTTTAATCATCTTTGGTAAATAAAAATATTACGGCTATTTACGCTCGCGATGATATTCCGGCAAGATTTTCGCTACGAGAATAATAGCGGTAACAATAGCAAAGCCGCAGGTTATGGACGGTAACGATCCCCCACCGATCGTTTTCGTCACGATATGCATGACAAATGACGGCACACTAAACACTGAAAATGCTAGGAGCATCATCAGGTTGAGCCGGCGATGTGCTCTTTCTCCTTTCCGCAGAATATTGACGATGAGTATCAAGAGAGAAAGACTCGTGAAGAGCGTGTACTCCAAAAAATAGACAAAGCTGATAGCAGTGCCGAGCTGAAAGGTCACGAATTTGCCCGTGCAGAGATAGTCGAATTCATGTCCGTTATAGAAAAATATGAGAAGCGAAACGAGAGCAGCGACGATATATGAAAAAACCGTGAGCCATTTGTATTTTTTGTCATTGACGATGTGAATGAGATGCATGCCGAGCGCGGGCATGATGACGGTGCCGATAAAACCGAGCCGCATCCAGAAATCCATGCTTCCTCCGCCTTTGCAAACCATCCATTCCGCAAGCTGGAAACTGGCGAGCGCGAAGAGCAATATGATAGACACTTTGCCGAAAAGCGTCTTGCGATATCGATAGAGTGAATAAAGAGCGAGAGCAATCTCAATAATGCATGTCGCGAGAGTGACGAGCGGAGTGAAGCAGTAGAGAGTAGTAGTGTTTTTCATCGTCTTACTGCGCACCAAAGACCTTTACCCGCACCGGGCGGAGGATGCGATCGTTGAATTTATATCCTTGCTGGATTATGGATGAGATTGCGTGGTCTTGCGAAGCATCTTCAGTCGGAACAGTTTCAATAGCTTCGTGGAGATTGGCATCGAGAGCATCGCCCTCCTTCGCAGGTATCGGCGTCACGCCGTTTTCGGCAAGGACTTTGAGAAGCTGTTGATGAATATATTCCACGCCCATGCGCCAGTTCTTCTCGACTTTCTCCCACGCGTCCTTGTTTGAGAATGCCAGATCATACGCATCGAGTACGGGCAATAATTCTTCGACGAATTGTTCGGTAGCTATTTCTTTCACGCGCGCAAGACGCGAAGTTTCGTCTTTCTTGTAGTTTATGAAGTCTGCGCGTTCGCGCTGAAGAGCGGCGAGGTATTCACCTTCTTTTGCTTTTGCCTCTTTGAGGTCTTCGCGGAGTTTTTTGATCTTGTCCTTCGAAAAGGCTTCGCCCTCCCCTTCTACGGTCTCTTCGAAGACTACATCGTCATTTTCGTCTTGTGGCATATGGGGATTATAACACGAGAGCATTCGTGGTACAATCACTGGATGAGAAATTTCTTTACCCAAAAAGTCACCTGGTCGCTCTTTTTCTCTGTCATTACGATCATCGTCGGATTCGGCTGTTGGGGCTACGGCATCTATCACTACGCGCAGACACTAGCAAAGCTCGACGAGACAACGCGAGAATTATCTGATCGGCAGATCGCCTCGCAAGAGAGGATGAAAGGATTGGAAGACAGACTGGCCAGCCTCGAAGGCGCCAACAGCAATCTCATGGGCGCGCTGAAAACAGAACAAGAGAAGACCGGCTCTACGCTCGAACAGATCGGTCAGATCTCGAACACCGTCGGCGTGCTGTCGAAGCTCTCCAAGACTGATCCGGAATTGTTGAAAAAATATTCGAAGGCGTATTTCCTGAACGAACACTATGTTCCCCTTTCTCTCGCTACCATTGATTCGCAATATTTGAGCAATCCAAAAGCAACGCTCCAGATCCACGCCAGCGTCTGGCCATACCTGCAGAGATTGCTCGTTGCCGGACAGACGAACGGAATGCACATGCAAATCCTCTCGGCATACCGCTCATTCGGCACACAGGCAGTCTTGAAGTCGGCATATCGGATCACCTACGGCGCGGGAACAGCAAATGCTTTCTCGGCAGAGCAGGGATATTCGGAGCACCAGCTGGGAACCACTATCGATTTCACAACACCAGCCATCGGCTCTGCATTGACCGGTTTCGACAAGACTTCCGAGTATCAGTGGCTTCTCGATAATGCCTATCAATACGGATTCGTCATATCCTATCCGAAGGAAAATACGTTCTATACATTCGAACCGTGGCACTGGAGATTCGTCGGCGTAGCGCTGGCGACGAGACTGCACCAGTCCAACCAATATTTCTACGCAATGGATCAGCGCGAGATCGACAACTACCTCGCAAATATCTTCGACTAAGGAAAGAAAAATATGTTTCTTGCTCGCGTAATTAACAAGACGGTCGTCTTGTTAATTACGCGATTGAAACCACTCCTGAGTCTTTTTGACAAAATGAGTCAAAAAGGTTATTATGCTTGCGAAACAAAAACAAAATAATCATGACAAAAGAAAAAACAGTATTACGAGTTACGGGCAAGATGCTCGAGACTCTTGCGCACATGCTAGCGCTGTTCGGCCTCAAAGAAGGCGAACGATTTACAAAAAACGGAAAGCACTATGTCGTGTACGCCAATCCGGCAAATGCGATGTTTGCAAACTTATTCCTCGTCCACGCGACATGGGAAGAAGATTTTCAGACGAAAGACAGTGTGAAGACCGTAGAATTCCACCAACTCATTCTGCTGAAAACAAACCCCGTAAAACTCGCCGACATCAATACTGAACTGAATCAATACTATCGGGGAACGGCTTCGGTGTTCAATACGGAAAAAGAAACGAAGGAGCAGTTTCGGAAATACAAAGAAAGCATACTGCAAATCGTATATCCGAAGGGTATCATGTTGCCGGTACCGGAATCGGTAGGAATAGTGGTTCGCTATATGGAAGACAGCCTCAATCACGGCACGTATGACATATTCAGCAAGGGCAAAAGAATCGTTATCGAAGGAGAAAAGCTCAAAAAGATACAGAGCTGAGACAACAGAAAAAATGGAAGGGGTTAATTCGTCAAAGAGTTAACCCTTTTCTTTTTAGCATAATAAAAACAAAAATCCCCTTTCGGGGATTTTTGTGGTGAGTTTTCTTTGGTTTAACGCTTGGACCATTGCGGAGCCTTACGGGCTTTCTTGAGACCGAATTTGCGGCGCTCTTTCGCTCGGGGGTCGCGTTTGAGGAATCCGGCCTGTTTGAGGCGTCCCCGGATCTCGAGGTCGCTGTCTACGAGGGCGCGAGAGATGCCGTGACGGATAGCTTCGGCTTGGGAATGAACACCGCCACCGGAGACGACTACCGTGATCTCAAATGTCGGAGCGTACTTCGTCTTCTCGAACGGGTCGTTCACGATGGCGACGAGTTCAGTCGTCTTGAAATATTCGGAAACTTTCTTGCCGTTGACGACGAAAGTATTCTTCGGAGCAGGGGTAATACGGACGCGGGCAGTCGATGTCTTGCGGCGGCCGACAGCTTCGATGTATTTCTTCTTGTCTGCACTCTTTGCAGTTGTCTTTTTTTCTTTATCCATATTATTCGGTAACGGTTAATTTCTTCATTCTGATAGGGCGCAGACGATTCGACGGAAGCATGCCATAGACTGCGAGCGTGAATATCTCGCCGTAGCCGCGGCGTTTTGCGAGAGCTTCGAGCGGCTCGCTCTTCAGTCCTCCCGGATATCCGCTGTACGTCTTGTATTCTTTCTCTTTCATCTTGCGCTCGTCGATCTTTGCCTTGCTTGCGTTCACGATCGTGACAGAAACGTCGCTTGCGATGTTACGGCGATAGGACGGGCTCTTCTTGCCCATGAGAGCCATAGCGGCTTCACTCGCGATGCGGCCGATTGCCTTGCCCTTGGCGTCTATAATGTATGTAGAAGGGAGTGTGTTCATGGTTTTATACAAATTCGATTACAGCCATCTTGCTGCTGTCCGACTTGCGCGGAGCGATCTTGGTAATGCGGGTATAGCCTCCTTTGCGTTCAATGTATCGGGGTGCGATCTCGTCAAAAAGCATTTTTGTTGCGATCTTCGAGTTATACATACGAGCGAGAACGAGGCGCTTGTTGGCGACAGTGTTTACTTTCGCGCGAGTAACCAATTTCTCGATCGCAGGGCGCAGTTCGCGAGCCTTTGCATCAGTCGTGGTCATTTTGCCATGCTTGATCAATGAGAGCATGAGGGATTTCATGAGGGCGTTGCGTTGGTTCTTCTCGCGGCCGAATTTTCTGTTGTGATTGCTGTGTCGCATGGTGGTGGATTAAAAAATTATTACTTCAAAGTGATACCGTAGTTAGACAAGACACGCTTGATCTCTTGGATGCCTTTCTCGCCGATTCCTTCGATCTCGAGAAGATCTTCTTTCTTCTTGCGAGCGACTCCGCCGACAGTGCGGATATTCGCGCCCTGGAGGGCGTTCAAGGTTCGGGTCGAGAGCGAGAGGGTGTCGATGCGAGTCTTCAAGACGTCGCTCATGTCTTCTTTCTTGGCAGCATCATCTTCAGATTTCTCCCCTTCAGCGCTCTCGGACGGAGCAGAAACTTCTTCGAGTTTGAAGTCGAAGATGGCCTGGAGCTGGAGGATCATGATCTCGATGGAACGGCGGAGGGCTTCGCGCGGAGCTATGGTGCCGTCAGTCTCGATAGCGATGCGGAGGCGGTTGTGGTTCGTCTTGTCGCCGACGCGCATGTTCTCGACTTCGTAGGAAACGCGGCGGATCGGAGTGAAGATAGCATCGAGAGCGATGGTGCCGATATCGACTTTCGCTTTCTGGTGGACATCGCGAGGAACGAAACCGAGGCCTTTCTCGATCGTCATTTCGATGTCGAGGTTAGCGCTCTTGTCAGTCAGTTCGGCAAGGTGGAGTTCAGGGTTGAGGATCTCAACCTGACCGCCGGCCTTGATGTCGCCTGCAGTGACGGATTTTACACCTTTGACGGAGAGAGTGACGACTTGGGATTCTTCGGAGAGGAGTTTGAAGCGGAGTTTCTTGATATTCAAAAGAAGGACGACGACGTCTTCCTTCATGCCCGACAATGTCGAAAATTCGTGGCTGACGCCTGCGATTTTCACCGACGTAATAGCCGCGCCCGGAAGCGAGGAGAGAATGATGCGGCGGAGGCTGTTGCCCAATGTGTGTCCGTAGCCCGGATAGAGGTTATCTATCTCGTAGACGCCCTTCATCTCCTCTTCGGAGACGATGCGAGGCTTTGAAGGCAAAAGAATTGTGTGTGATGATGACATAATAAAATATGATGCGCGTTAATTGCTAAAACTAACGACTATAGAATTCGAGCACTGCGTTCCAGTTAAGGAATGCTTCCGTGTTCTTGGGCTTGTTCACGATCTTCGCCTCAATCTTGGCGATGTCGAGCGTGAGCCAGTCCGGCCATTTATACGTCTTCAATTTCTTGTCGAGGTCGGTGAAGAGAACGCTCTTCTTGCTGCCTTCCCGAGCAGCGACGACATCTCCGATCTTGAGGGCATATGATGGGATCGTGACTTTGGTGCCGTTAACCGTAAAGTGTCCGTGAGAGACCATCTGGCGGGCGAGCGCGCGAGTGTGTGCGAGGCCGAGACGAAAGACAGTGTTGTCGAGACGGGATTCGAGCTGTTCATAAAGCGTCACGGCGACTGGGGCTCCGCGCTTTGCCGTGGCATGCTTC
>CALRHN010000002.1 GCA_943359425.1 Candidatus Nomurabacteria bacterium
CGTAGCAAAGCCAGATATCGCCTCGTTTCAAGCGCTTTGCGAAATGCTCGATGTGGAACTACCGGAACTCGCTTTCATAGATGATTCGAAGCGCAGCCTCGAGAATCTCGCCGCCGCGGGCGCCTGTCCCATTCTCTATACGGGCTACGACGATCTCGTGAAGCAATTGCGCGAACTCAATATCCTCCCATAACATGGCTCTCAAGAAGACAAAAACAGAACTCGCGCATATCGCAGAAGCGTGCAAGATCACTGATGAGATTTTCGCGAAAATTATCGGTGAACTTTTTTCCGCCAGCCGGCGGATCGAAACGGAACGCGAACTCGCTCTCTTTATCCGCCGCGAGATCAAGAACAGGGGACTGCGCGAAGCCTTTCCGCCCATCGTGACGTCGGGTCCGCGCGCGGGCAATGAGATCCATCCGAAACCAACAAAGGAAGTGCTCGCGGGATTCGTCATTCTCGACTTCGGCGTTCGTATTCACGGATATTGTTCCGATATGACGCGGACTATTTTCGTCGGTACTCCGACAGCGCAAGACCGTGCTCTCTACGCTCTCGTTCAGAAATCAAAGAATGCGGGAGAAAAAATGGCGAAGGCGGGAGCAAAATGCGCCGCCGCTGACGCGGCGGCGCGAAAAGCCCTCGACAAGTATTCAAAATATTTCATTCACACGCTCGGCCACGGCGTCGGGCGCAGGATTCACGAGCTCCCCCGCATCTATTTCAAACGCACCGCAGACACATTCGAAGAGGGAATGGCAGTTACAGTAGAACCCGGCATCTATATTCCGAAAAAATTGGGTATCCGCATCGAAGACACATACAGTGTCGGCAAAACCGGCCTGACCGCTCTTACCCGCTCGCCCCAGAAACTCCTCATTTTTAAAAAATAGATTGATGCTACAATAAACCAATGATCATCAGCCTCGTCATCACCGTCCTCGGTCTCGCTCTCTTTGAGACTGTTTCCTCTGTCGACAATGCCATCATCAACGCCGAAGTCCTCTCGACGATGGGCAAGCCTGCGCGAAAATGGTTCCTGTTCTGGGGGCTCCTCATCGGTGTCTTTCTTGTCCGGGGTCTTCTCCCATGGCTCATCGTTTGGTTATTTACTCCGGGCCTCGGACCTCTGCAAGCCCTTACAGCGACGTTTTCCGGCGATCCGGCAGTCCATGCCGCCATCGAATCATCCGCTCCCATACTTCTCGTCGCCGGCGGAACGTTTCTCATCTTCCTGTTCTTCCACTGGCTCTTTTTGGAAGATAAGCATTTCGGATTGCCTCGTCCGGAACGATTCTTCTTCCGCAATGGCCTGTGGTTCTATGCCGTCGTCTCCGTCATCCTCGCCTTCATCACATGGTATGCGCTCAAACAGGGAGGCATGATGGCTTTCGGCGCCGTCATCGGCTCGACGGTTTTCTTCATTACGCACGGATTCAAGCAGAACGCGGAGAAAGACGAACAGGCGCTCAAGACAAGGAAGAATTCCGATTTGTCGAAACTGCTCTTCCTCGAGATCATCGACGCGACGTTCTCCATCGATGGCGTCCTCGGTGCATTCGCTTTCACACTCTCCGTTCCGCTCATCCTCATCGGCAACGGCATCGGTGCTCTCGTCGTGCGCAAACTCACGCTCGGCAGTATCGAGCGGATCAAGAAATACGTCTATCTCAAAAACGGCGCCATGTATTCCATACTCATTCTCGGCGTCGTCATGCTCTTCGACAGTTTCGGCTTCGACATTCCCGAATATGTTTCGCCGCTCGCGACGTTTGTCGTTGTCGGTTATTTCTTCCTCAAATCTCATTTCGAGCTCAAAAAGAAGCCAGTCTGAACATCTCGCACGGCCACTCTCGGTGTGCTAGTATGGCAGTATGGATCTCTCGAAAGTACACAAAGCCTTCTTCGTCGGCATCGGCGGCATAGGCATTTCGGCTATTGCGCGCATGATGATTCTCGAAGGCAAGGCCGTCTCCGGTTCCGACATTGCGGAGAATGAAATGGTGCGCGAATTGCGCTCCCTCGGCGCCGATATCGTCATCGGGCAGAGCTTTGATTTGATACCGAAAGACGTCGACCTCGTCGTCTACACGATCGCCATAAAACATTACGATCTTCCGCTCTACGAGAAAATTCTCGCATCTGGTGTTATTGCGAAGAGTTATCCCGAAATGCTCTCCCTCGTGACGGCAGGGAAGTATACGATCGCAGTGGCCGGCACGCATGGCAAGACGACGACGACGGCAATGATTGCGAAAATACTGATTGACGCGAAACGCGATCCGTCCGTCATTGTCGGCTCGCTCCTGAAAGAATACAAATCGAACTTGATCGTAGGGAAGAGCGAACCTGCCCGAATGGACGATGGTCGTCCGGGCGGGTATTTCGTCGTCGAAGCGTGCGAATACGAGCGGTCATTCCTCAATATCAATCCGACGATTCTCGTCATCACGAATATCGAAGCCGACCATCTCGACTATTATAAAGACCTCGCCGATATCGAGAACGCATTCGCGCAACTCGTCGGACAGACGAAAAGTGTCGTCATCTGCAATCCCGCCGATATAAGTACTGCTGTACTAGTACAGCAGTACACAGGAAAAATCGTGGATTACACAGAATGTCTCGATCGCGTTCCTACTCTTGCCGTTCCTGGCAAACACAACCGACTCGACGCGGCGTGCGCGCTTGCTGTTGCTGATGTTTTGGGCATCAATGAATTGGAATCAAAAAAAGCCCTCCAGAGTTTCGCCGGCACGTGGCGCAGGCTCGACAAACGGGGCGCGACAAAAAACGGCACGATAATCTATGACGACTACGCCCATCATCCGACGGAGATCCGCGCATCTCTCGAAGCGCTCCGCGAACTCTATCCAAAAGGCGCGAAGAAAATCCACGTCATCTTCCAGCCACATCTCTACAGCCGTACGAAAGCTCTTTGGGACGAATTCGTCACTGCCTTTGACGAAGCCGACACTGTCGCATTGCTCCCGATCTATTTCGCCCGCGAAGTTCCCGATCCGAATGTGACGAGCGCGAAACTGCAGCAAGCGATACAGGCCCATCGCGGAGGAGCGGAATCTCTCGAAGATTTCGCCCAAGCCGACCAGTACGTTTTGGGCCTGAATCTGGGTGAAAACGACGTCCTTGTCACCATGGGCGCGGGCGAAGCCTACAAAGTCGGAGACGTGCTGCTCACAGTATAAATATGCTACTATGAAGATAAACTAAAAAAACTATGATAGAAAAAAACTTCCATACATCTTTCCTTGGAGGCGGAGAGTCTCAGATTGTCCGCCATGAACGAGTCGAGCAAGAATACGCCGTTTTTCGAGCCGAACAGGAAAAACACAAGGATTTCCTTCTTTCGACATCATCGAAAAAGGAACTCAAGTCCATTGCTTTGCCGGTGCGAGAAGAGGTGCGGGACAGTGCAGGCATTCTTTTCCGCGAACGAGTTGCCGAAATCAAACAGATGTCCAAGTCGCTCGAGCTCCCTGACGCTACGGGCTTGGGGTACTATCTCGATGAGATCAGCGAATACATCGAAACCCCTCTCATCAAGGATGCTTTGACGACGACCGAGCGTAAATCCATGGTTATCGGTCTCAACAAAACCATCCATGGTCTTGCTCGTTTTTACGGACACAGCGCATTGGCGGGCAATACTATGGCGCACATCATGAACATCTATGAGGTGAATCTTGCGAAAGGCGCCTATGGAATTCCTCCGGAAAATATTCCCGAAACCGTTACAACTGATTTCAAGCAAATAGACGGCTATAGTTCCATGAACAGCAAAAAAATTATGGATCTTTTCGCGGGAGAAGCATCGCCGTATGCCGGTATGACCACCGAAGAGAAGGAAGAACTTTCTCTTCACGTGAAGAAATTTTGTCGCGATGTTATTGAAGGACTGCATCACTATTTCACTTCTTTGGACAAAAAGAGTTAATTAGAAAAACAGTCGGAACAATTGTTCCGACTGTTTTTTGCTTCTTGTGCCATTCGTTCTAGCGGCTATAATGAGTCCATGCATGACGAACGGTTCAAACAAGAATACGACAGACTCAACCCTGCCCAAAAAGAAGCGGTAGACACGATCGAAGGTCCCGTTATGGTAGTCGCGGGTCCAGGTACGGGCAAAACGACAGTGCTCGTGCTTCGCATCGCCAATATTTTACAGAAAACGGATACGGCACCGGAGCAGATTCTTGCTCTCACATTTACCGACGCGGCTGCGACGAATATGCGCCGCCGTCTCGCTGACCTCATCGGAGCGGCGGCATATCGCGTGCGTCTCTCCACATTCCATTCGTGGTGCCAAGAAATTATCGACACGTATAGCGAATCATTCCCCGACATCATCGGTGCGCGGGCGATAGGGGACGCGGAGAAGATACAGCTTCTCGACGGCATCATGGATGATCTCGACCTGCCGCTCTTGCGTCGTAACGGTTCCGTGAATGCGTACACGAAAGACGTTGCGAAAGCTATTTCAGATATCAAGCGCGAAGGCGTCGAGCCGGAGCATTTTCAAGAACTCTTGAGGCAAGACCTAAAGAGTTTCGATGCAAAAATAATAGACAAGAACCGCGACCTTGCCGCAATCTATGCCGAATATGAAAAGAGATTATCGAAAACAAAGCGCTACGACTTTGACGACATGATCGTCGAAGTGCTTCGCGCTATCCGTAATGACGCCGATCTGCGCGCACGGTTGCAGGAGGAATACCAGTACGTTCTCGTGGACGAGCACCAGGACACGAACAATGCGCAGAATGCCGTCATCGAGACGCTCATGAGTTTCTACGAGAATCCCAACCTTTTCGTCGTCGGCGACGAGAAGCAGGCCATCTTTCGCTTCCAGGGCGCCTCGCTCGAGAATTTCTACTATTTCCGCGACCACTACAAGAATGCGAAGATGGTCAAACTTTCCGAGAACTATCGTTCGCATGGAGCGATTCTCGAAGCCGCTGGTGGACTGCTCGGAAAGGGGACTCTGACGGCGAACAAAAAAACTGAAGCGAAGGAGACGATTTCATTTGCATCATTACCGACAACCGAACTCGAACGTTATTTTGTCGCGAAAAAAATAAAAGATTTGATTGCTGGCGGTACCCCAGCCGAAGAAATTGCCGTGATTTATCGCGACAACAAATATGCCGGAAAAATGTCGGTCATGCTCTCTCGCATGGGCGTGCCGCACAGAGTGGAAGGCAAGGAAGATCTCTTCCGTGAACCCGATGTCCGTGCGACCATCGTTATACTCCGCGCCATCCACGAATTCGGCCTCGATGCACCTCTCGCCGAGGCCATCATGTTGCCGACGTCCGGCATTGCGGCCATAGACGCCGCGCGTATCACGCGCTTTGCCCATGAGAATTGGCGTGAAGGGTTCGGTATTTGGGATGTACTTACTAATGACAAACTTCTTGCCCAAGCGAAAGTTGGCAAGCCCGAAACGGCAAAATCGTTCGCGCAGTTTTTGAACCGCATGCATGAGATGAGTCAGGAAACAGACCTCTGCACGCTTGTCGAAGCCGTAATGAAAGAATCTGGAATACTTTCTCGTGCGACGGATTCTACAAATGTTCTCAGGCGTTTTTCATCGATTCGCGCATTTATGAAAATAATAGAAGAAACGTGCGAAGCGATTTCTAACGCAACGCTCCGTGATCTCTTTGCAAAAATAGAAACCATGGAGCGCCATGGTCTCGCGCAGAAACGCACTCGTGCGCGCAAAGACGGCTTTGTCCGTCTCATGACAGCTCACGGCGCCAAAGGCCTCGAATTCGAGCACGTCTTCATCATCCATGCCATGGACGGCATCTGGGGTGGGCGGCGGAAAGTCGAAAAAGTGCCGGTGCTGGAGGAGATTTATACTCTGTCCAAATAGCGTTGACTTCTTTATGGGGGGGCTAGAATAGGCCTATTACTAGAAGGAAAGATAAAGAATAAAATATATGAACTTAGAATTTAAACCTGTTAATAAAGAGGAAAAACGAGAACCCGCGAATCTTGAAGAGGCCAAGGAAGTGATTAAGAACCTTGAAGATAAGTATTCCGGATTAAAGAAGCGATTCAATCGTGTTGTTGGGTGGCTTGGAGCGGCAGTAGTTCTTACGGGGAGCCTCGCAGGAGTTGAAAGCACACAGAAAGAAAATATAAGCAGTAAGCTCACTAACTTGAAGGAAGCAATATCTATATATCAAGAGCGAGGAGAGGACCTTGATCGCATGCGAGCAGAAAAACCAGCAGGTGCAGTCTATCAAGAATCGCAAAATCTGGCATACGCACAGGCAGTGGCAGATTTCGACAATGCGGATTCACACATTAACTCGATACTTAGTGAGCTTGGCAAATAATAAAGACAGGCATGTTAAGATTAGTTAGTGCCTAAGATTTTAGATAAAAAAGACGAAAATGAAGCTGACGAACGGCGGCTCTTTTATGTTGCGCTGACACGAGCACGGGAGAGTATTACCATTACAACAGCTGACCGAGACGATACGGAACGCGAGCGAGCACCGTCACGATTTGTTGCAGAAATAGATTCCAAGCTTCTCTTCAAGCCCGATGTCTCGGGTGTCGATGCGGAATATGAAAAACTCGCGCCGAAACTTTTCAGCGAGATCAAGCCGACGACGAATATTCTTGGCGAAGAGATTGATCAGAAATTCATCGCCGAACTTTTTGACGAAGAAGGCCTCTCAGCGACCGCGCTCAATAACTATCTTGACTGTCCGTGGAAATATTTCTATCGCAATCTCCTGCGTCTGCCGGAAGCGCGCGAAGCGCATCTTTTCTTCGGCTCGGCTATGCACAAGGCCATCGAGCGCTATGTGCTCCGCCGGAAAGAGGAAGATATTACTGACGCATACTTATTGACGGCATTCGAAGAAGCGCTCTTTCGCCAGCCCTTGCCGAAGCGCGAGACGGAAGAATTCTTGAAACGCGGCACGGAAGCGCTCACGGGTTGGCTCGCCGAGAACAAGGAGCGCATCGCCGATGATGCACTTCCTGAATTTAATATAAAAAAGTTAGAACTTGCACAGGGCATTCTCATCTCTGGCAAGCTTGACCGCGTGGATGGCGGCACGACGGGGAAAGTTCATGTCGTGGACTATAAAACCGGCACGCCGAAATCTCGCAATCACATCTTAGGTCAGACGAAAGATTCTAATGGTGACTATTATCGCCAGCTTATTTTTTACAAGCTCTTACTTTCTTTACATAACGGCACGATGCAGATGGCTTCTGGAGAAATCAATTTCTTGGAGCCCAACGACTCGGGTAAGTACAAGAGGGAAGAGTTTGTCATCGCAGACGAAGAAGTAGCCGAACTCAAAAAAACGATTCTCCGCGTTGCCGATGAGATACGTTCGTTCGCATTCGCGGACAAAGGCTGCGGCAAGGACGACTGCGACTATTGCCGCATGCATAAAACTCTTTAGGTCTTGCCTCAAGAATTTTATGCTATAATCTTCATATGTCTCTAAGGAAAATTTCTTTCGTCGTTGAAGAGTTTTACCATCTGTACAATCGCGGCAACAGCAAGCAAAAGATATTTCTTGATGAAAAGGATTACTGGCGTTTTGTCGATCTGCTCTATGCCGTAAATTCGGCCAGTCGTTTCAATTTTTCTGATTCAATAAAAGGCATTTCAGTTTACGAACGCGAACAAAACCGCCCCTTGGTCGCGATAGGTGCATACTGTCTAATGCCGAATCATTTTCATATTCTCGTTACTCCGCTTGTCGAAGAGGGCGTCAGCAGATTCATGCAAAAACTTTCAACGGCATATGTCATGTATTTCAATCAGAAATATCAAAGAACCGGCGGATTGTTTGAAGGCAAGTTCAAGAGCGAACATGCTAACAACGACCGCTATTTGAAATATATATTCTCATATATACATCTCAATCCGATAAAACTTATCCAAAACGACTGGAAAGAAGAGGGCATAGGGAATAAGAAACTAGCGCACGAGCATCTTCATGCATATCCGCATTCGAGTTTTTTGGACTATGTACGCCCGAACAACAGGATTCAGTCAAAAATACTGAACACAGATCCCTTTCCGAATTATTTTCCAAACAACAAGAGATTTATGAAAGAGGTAACGGATTGGATATCCCATGATCCAAAATCTTTAGGCAAGACCTAAAGAGCCGAAGTTCGGGCCGTTGTCGAGCCAGCCGAGATAGTAGCCGATGGCGAGAAAGAGCACGAGAAAGACGAGCAAAATGATCTCCGTGCGGCGCTTTTTCATATGCATTCATCATAGCATATGCGCGCTAGACGAGGCCTTCCCGTGTGCTACAATGGCTCTATTAGTAGCTTTTATATATAAGCAATATGGCGCGAGAATACATACAGGATATACATCATCTGACTTATGACGAGGGAAGCAACACTCTGAAGGAGTGCATCAAGTATTTGAAATATAAAGCAGACAAAGAGGAAGTTAAAGAGCTTTTTGATACGGCTTATCGCACCGGATATGCGAGATTTGAATATGGCCAATACCGAGCAAAAATAGTTTATAAGGATAGCAGTTACACGCTCGAAAGGCGGACATCATAATCACATGCAAGGAACCGAGCCCATTCGTGAAGCTCAGGGTGTACCACATCCGCTTTCAATATTGCAGAACGAAGCCTATCGGGTTTTCACCGATCTGGGCTTTGAAGTCGCGAGCGGGCCGGAGCTTGAGACTGAATGGTACAACTTTGACGCTTTGAATGTTCCAAAGGATCATCCCGCGCGTGATATGCAAGATACATTTTTTGTAAAACAAAAAATGTCGCAGAATGACGCAGACGGCACGCAGAAAAACGCAGAAAAAATGGTTCTCCGCACGCATGCGACAAATGTGTCTGCGCGAATGCTTGAGCGTTTTGCTAAGGAAAATAATCCGCCAGCTGGCGGATCCGCCGCATATATTTCTATCGGCAAAGTGTATCGCAACGAAGCGACGGACGCGACACATGAAATGCAATTCTATCAGATCGACGGATGCATGATCGGTCCCGACATCACGCTCGCGCACATGAAGGGCGTGCTCACGAAACTGTACAAGACTTTGCTCGGCGAAGATGCTGAAATCGAATTCCGTCCGAGCTTCTTCCCATTTACCGAACCGTCGGTGGAAGTCCATGCGAAGTTTAAAGGCAAGTGGCTCGAGATGATGGGCGGGGGAATGCTCCATCCGAATGTCTTGAAGAATGCCGGCCTCGATCCCGAAAAAGTCCAAGGTTTCGCCTTTGGCGGCGGCCTCGACCGTATCGCTATGATCAAGTGGAATATTCCCGATGTGCGATTGTTTTATCAGGGAGATTTGCGTCTTAATCAATTTTAATTTTATGAATACTGACATCGTAAATGAGGGGAAAAGTATGCACGTAATGGTCCTCGCGCTCCTGTGGTTCTTAGTGTGGTTCACCCTCTCGAGTGCGATCTCCATCCTTTCACCCCTTTCCCTGAAGGGAGAGCATTTTGCTTCAGAAACTTTTTTCATCTCACTGGCCGGAGTGGTACTAATCAACTTTGCAACGATAGAGTTACACAAGAACGTTCGCAAACCCCATGCGCACAAGACGGTAAGCAAAACGCTGTCTATCGCACTCTGGATGGTATTGGTCTCACTCTCAGTTTTCGCCATATTCGTGCTCGGTCTGGCCTCTCGCGTAAATTATTGACCGTCCTATCACCGAAGCAGGGACGGCGTACTGCGCCGGCAATAAAAAAGTCCCGCATACCGGTGCGGGACTTTTTTCATTTTTTCTTCTTGTAAAAATTATCGTGTTCGTCTCCTACATACGGTCTGAAACTCTTTCCGTTGGCGATGAGATAGCCGATTTCAGTCGACGAGATCGATTTGCATATTTTGTGCATGTTTGCCTTGTCGATGAGACCCTGCGATAAGACACTTTTTTCCGGAGTAATATTTTCCAAATCCGGCGGTCGATTCGCTCGTTCGTTTCCCGTATGTGGTCTGAAAGAATCATATCCGTCAGTAAAGGTCCGAATGTTTACATCGACATATATCTTTCCTTTGACGATGTTTGTCATCGGCGCATCTTCTCCGTGCATCTTCTTTCGCAATTTCTCGACAAGGATTTGTTCCTTCTGTTTCTTGCCCTCGAAAAAAAGATTCATTTTCTCTTCGTCATGGAGCGGGAGGATATCAGCGATGATATCGTTAAAGATATGTTGCTGTGTTCGGTGAGTTGCCGCGAGTAAAGCTTCCAACATATCAGCTCGACTATGCTCGGAACGTCCTTTCTGCTTGTCGAGGTTATACTTCTGCATGATGTCGCCAAAGACGGATGAAAGCCGGTGGTTGGATACGGCGTAGGAGATTATCTCTACCCCTTTCCGCCTGAGATCGTGTTTCTTCGTCAGGTCTTTGACGGCTTTCAAAAGCAATTTGTCACCCCTTTGGGCGAGCTGTCGATTGCTTTGCCGAAAGGCTTGCTTGACCTCGGAGGTCCTGATTATTTCAATACCCATTTGAATGTTTTTTATCCACTATACGCTCCCGTTCTTTCACGGTCAATCGCTTAGCCTTTTTGGGCTTTTTTGCTATGATGCAGGCATATGAAAGTAAGCTATAACTGGCTCAAGTGGTACGTGCCCGATATGCCGGCTCCAGACAAGCTTGCCGATGTTTTCACGTACCATCTGACGGAAGTTGAATCAATGGAGAAACTCGCTGATGGCGATACTGTTTTCGATCTCAACATCCTGCCGAATCGTGCCCATGATCTGCTCTCTTTCCACGGTGTGGCACGCGAACTCTCCGGCCAGCTCGGTATCAAATTCAACGATCCGACACCGATGTACAAAGTACCCGAATCGAAACCGACCGATTTGAAAATCGAAGCGGATCCGGCACGGCGATACATGGGGCGAATCATACGCAATGTGAAAGTCGGGCCTCCGCCGGACTGGGTCAAGATGCATTTGGAGTCTATCGGAGAGCGTAGTATCAACAATGTCGTCGATGCGACGAATATCACGATGTATGACTGCGGACAGCCGTGTCATGCATTTGACCTCGATAAGCTGAAAGCTGAAAGCGGAAAGGTAAAAGTCATAATTCGGAATGCGAAAGCGGGAGAAAAAATGACTACCTTGGATACTAAAGAAGTTGAACTGAAAGAAACTGATCTCGTTATTACTGACGGAGAAAATATTCTCGCCATTGCGGGGGTGAAGGGCAGAAAAATCGCCGAAGTGGATGCGAATACGAAGAATATATTGATCGAAGTCGCGAATTTCGATCCTGTCGCCGTACGCAAGACATCGCGCCGGCTCGGCATCCTGACCGATTCATCGAAACGATTTGAGAATGATCTCTCACCCGAGTTGTGTTCGTTCGGAATGCTCGAACTCTCGGCTCTGTTCGTCGAGTACGGATTCACGGATTTTGAAGAGATCGTCGATGTATATCCGAACAAGCAAGCTGAACGGAAAATACATTTCGATGTGGCACTTGTCACAAAGAAACTCGGTGCAGATATTTCTGCCGATGAGATCGAGAAGATTTTAAAAAATTATGCTTTCACTTATACGCGAGCGAACGAGTCATTTGAAATTATTGCGCCGACGTTGCGGCTCGACCTCGTCGTTCCCGAAGATATGGTGGAAGAAATTGGACGCATTGTCGGGTATGACAAAGTTGTGCCGACAATTCCCAAGATAGATTTCACGCCTGCGACGAACGAAACTTTTGCGAAGATCTGCGCCGCGCGCGAGAAACTTCTTGCGGACGGATACGGCGAAGTAACGACATACGCATTCGCGAAGAAAGGCGATATCGAAGTCGCGCGCGGTGCAAAGGGCAAAGAATTCCTGCGAACGAATCTCTCTGACGGACTAAAAGCGAGTTATGAGCTGAACAAATTGAATGCGCCGTTTCTCGGAGTCGATGAAATAAAAATTTTTGAGATCGGAACGGTATTCCCTAAAAATTCCGAGGAGATACATGTCGCAACGGCTGACAAGAAAGGGGTGACAGAACTTTCACTCGATGACTTCTGCTCAAAAAATTCTTTGAATTTACTTTCAACTTTCAACTTTCAACTTTCAACTCGGAACAAATCTTTTGTTCCGTGGTCGGCATTTCCATTCATCGCGCGTGACATCGCCGTGTGGGTCCCCGAAGACACCGATCCGCTCGTGCTTGTGGATATCTTGAAGGAGAAGGGAACAGAACTTCTTGTGCGCGAACCCCGCCTCTTTGATACCTTCACGAAGGATAGCCGCACCTCGTACGCATTTAGCCTTATTTTCCAAGCATTTAATCGAACTTTGACGGATGGAGAGGTGCAAATAGTGATGGAAAATATCGCCGGAGAGATCGGCAAGCATCCGGATTGGAATATACGGTAGTCTGAGTTCCCGTAAAGCTTCAATATTCCTTAGTTTATAGTGTATAATAGTCACGTATACCGTATTTCGCGTTTTACCGAATTGCGCTTTTTGTGTTATTTATGCTCAAAAGACTTTTATCCCGCTTTCATACGAATCGCATCCTGGCTTTTTCGCTTATTTTTGTCGCCTTCTACTCGACCGCCCTCATCGTCTTCGCAACCCCGCCGACATCGCCCTATCTCGCAAGCGATCAGATAATCAACCCATCCTGCGGAGCGACAGACGCGAACTGTTACGTGTCTCCCTTTCCGGATCAGACCGGCAATAACGGCATGTTCCTGACGACTGACGGGACGAGTACATCATGGGCGACCGTCGTCGGCATGGGCATCGGCAACACCATTACCTCGGCGACTCCCGGCGATGTATTGTATGCCGATGGTTCCGGCGATCTCGCGCAGAGCAACACATTTTTCTGGGATTATACTCAGAATTTCTTGGGCATCGGCAATAATGCGCCGACAGCCATGCTTTCGGTTGGACCGCATAGCGAATTTCAAGTGGACGGCACCGGCGCCATTGCCGCGGCAACCGGCATTATTTCTTCCGGCAATATCCAATTCACCGCGCTCAATATCAGTAAGCCCGTCTTTACCGATGCGTCCGGTTTCCTGACTTCAGCCGGCACGCTCGGTGTTTCGCAGGGCGGCACCGGCATCACCTCCGGCACTTCCGGCGGCATTCCGTACTTCAGTTCTTCATCCACGATCGCTTCCTCCGCCGCACTCGCTGCCAACCAGATCGTCCTCGGGGGCGGTGCAGGCACGACGCCGGCGACCTTGGGTTCGCTCGGCACGACGACGACGGTGCTCCACGGTAACGCTTCCGGCGCGCCGACATTCGCTGCAGTATCACTCACTGCGGATGTTTCCGGAACGCTTCCCGTAGCAAACGGCGGAACGGGTCTAACCACATTCGGCGGAACGAACAGGGTTTTGTATACCTCATCGACCGATACGCTCGCTAGTAGCTCCTCGCTACTTTATGATGGTACAGGCCTCATCTTGGGGACGACGGCTGGAGCTGGTGGAAACAATGTGGCTTTGTTTAGAAAGGATGCAAATGCGGCTACCTATGGAGCAATTATAAACGCTACTTCTGGAGCATCAGCCAATGCTCAAATGCTAGTTAGCGCCAGTTCAACTCTTGCAACTTATGGAGGTATCATTACTTACTCGGCTGGCGTATCAACTTCAGGAATCATCGCGGCCAGTACCACTACCTTTCAAAGTAATATTGCCATGAACATTGGTACTATTTCATCAAATGGAGTTGTATTTTATACCAACAATACTGCTAGGGCTGCGCTATCAAATACAGGAACTATGTATTTCGGAGGCAATGTGGCAGGCACGGCATTGGTGCATATTGCCGCAGGTACGACTGCGGCAAGCAGTGCACCGCTTAAATTTACTTCGGGCTCGAACATGACCACTGCCGAAGCGGGAGCTATGGAGTATAACGGTACGCAATTGTTCTTCTCTCCGAGCACGACGAGAAATATCCTCGCTGAAATTTCCGGCTCGACTGCTCTCACCACTGGCTCGATACCATTTGCCAGTTCTACCGGAGGGTATCTGACTGAAGCAAGCAGTTCCAATTTGTTCTGGGATTCAACCAACGGTCGATTGAGTATCGGCAACGGAGGTACGGCGACTTACAAGCTCCATGTGAAAGAAACTTCCGGTTCATTCGGCATCGTGCTGACCGATGCTACGGTTTCCGGAGGATTCTATACCGCGACTCCTTCCGGAGGATCGCTCTCCCTCGGTATCGGAACGGTTTCGAACCATAACTTGATTTTCACGACGAACAACGGCGCTCCGCAGATGACGCTCTCCACTTCCGGATATCTCGGCATCGGCGATCAGACACCGCTCGCTCCGCTCACCGTCGGTTCCGGCGACAAGTTCCAAGTCGATGCTTCGGGAAATCTCACAACGGCTTCGGCGGTCACCTGGACGCTTGCTTCAAACGCCGCCGCGCTCAACTTCGATGCCAATACGCTCGATATCGATGCCACCAACGATCGCGTGGGTATCGGCACGGCAACACCCTCATACAAGCTTCATGTCGTGACCTCATCCAACACTTGCGGTATCTATCAGATCGGCGGCACTGACCAGTTCTGTATCTATAGCGGAGCTTCGAATACGATATTGGAGACTTTGTCCGCTCACGGCTTCGGCTTTGCCACGAACAACGGCTCGAATGCCATGGTGCTCGACACGAGTAACAACCTTGCCGTCCTGGGCTATCTCGGCGCCGGTTCTATCAGCGCA
The DNA here is from genome assembly GCA_943359425.1 of Candidatus Nomurabacteria bacterium. Lineage (GTDB taxonomy): Bacteria > Patescibacteriota > Minisyncoccia > Phycocordibacterales > UBA9973 > CALRHN01. Next base: position 14,730 of record CALRHN010000002.1, read on the forward strand.
CCGGGATTTTACCTCGATATAAACGGCGGTACGGGATCTGCTACGCCTATTGCCGTCATTAAGCGCGGCGCGCAGGATGCCATTACTGAAGACACAAGCATGCCGACAGACTACAACAATCCGTATCTTCGCATCGGTAACAAGGAATATCACACTGCCGGTTATCAAATGATCGGCTTCGGTTTTGCGAACAGCACCTATCAGCCGCTCTATATCGGCGCGGTAAGTACTACTACGACGGGCGCCACAAAGAGCGACTTTGTCATCGGTTTGAGAAACTCTACAACTGGTACTGTTGCTCCAACCGAATTCTTCCGTCTCACTTCCGCCGGCGTGCCGAGCTTTGCCGGTCTTACCTCGAACGCGTCATCAGCGTATGTCTGCGTCAGCACCAGTACCTATGTGTTGACCTACAACACGACGGCCTGTGGAGCATCGTCCGAGCGGTTGAAGCACGACATAGAAAGCTTGGATAGCGTAACCAATCTCTCGCAAGTGCTCGCGCTCCGTCCGGTTACCTATAAATTGAACAGCGACAATAGCACTCAAATCGGTTTCGTGGCCGAAGAAGTCGCTTCCATCGAACCTCGCCTGCTCACCTACGAAGCCGACGGCACGACCATCCACGGCTTGAACTACGCCCAATTCGCTCCTCTTTTTGCCGGCGCCATACAGGCTCTCGATCTGAAAGTGGCTTCTCTTGAATCACTCGATACTTCAAATGACAAATCTTTGGCTTCGCTCGTAAAACAATATCTCGCCGACACGATGAATGGTATACAAAATATTTTTGCGAAACATATTCATACGGATGAACTCTGTGTCGGACAAACTTGCGTCACCGAAACGCAGTTGCAGCAGCTCTTGCAGAGCCAAGGTATCAACAATAGCAACTCCGGCGGGGGATCTACTCCTCCTGGAGGTACGCCAGACAATGATAGCGGCACTCCTCCGAGCGATACGAATGACAATACTCCGCCTCCTCTGACAGACAGTGGTGACGGCAATACTCCGCCGCCAACTGATACCGGAGGAACACCTACTCCATAGTCAAAAAACACCTGTAAAATAAGGTGTTTTTTGCTGTTTTGGCGCTCGTATTTCCTCCCTACATATGCTATACTCTAGGTGCGAAACCGCACTTATTTTTTTATACCAATCGATCCATTTCATGGCCGAAAAAACCAAAAAATCCAGTTATAGCGCCGACGATATTTCCGTCCTCGAAGGTCTCGAACCGGTGCGCAAGCGCCCCGGCATGTACATCGGCGGTACGGGTGTCGAAGGACTGCACCACCTCATCTGGGAGATCTTCGACAACTCGCGTGACGAAGCGATGGCAGGCGAATGTTCGAATATCGAAGTCGTATTGCTTCCCGGCAACAAGATTCGCGTTGCGGATGACGGCCGCGGTATTCCTGTCGACATGCATTCGAAGACGAAAGTCTCCGCCCTCGAAACTGTCATGACGACGCTTCACGCCGGCGGCAAATTCGGCGGCGAAGGGTATAAAGTTTCCGGCGGACTTCACGGTGTCGGCGCATCTGTCGTCAACGCGCTCTCTATCTATACCAAAGCCATCGTTCACCGCGACGGGGGAGAATACGTGCAGGAATATTCACAGGGCAAGAAAAAAGCTGCCGTGAAAAAACTCGGTTCTTCGAAACTCCACGGCACGATCATCACATTCGAACCGGATGCGGCTATTTTCCACGAGATCAAATTCGATTGGAATACGATCGTGAACCATTTGCGCCAGCAGGCCTATCTCGTCCGCGGATTGCGCATCACCGTCATGGATGCGCGCGACTATGGGGGGAAAATCGACAGCGACAAGGCATACTATCTCTCCGAACTCCACCTCCCACTCCCGTCTACGACATTTTATTTCGAAGGCGGCCTCATGTCGCTCGTATCTTTCTATAACAAATCCCAAAAAGCGATCCACGACACTATTTTCTATATCAACAAGGACGCCGATGATGTCGGCGTCGAAGTCGCGCTCCAGTATGTCGACGACATCTCGTCGAAGATCGTTCCGTTCGCGAACAATATCTACAATCCCGAAGGCGGCACGCATGTCACCGGTTTCAAGACGGCGCTCACGCGTATCTTGAATACATATGGCAAGAAGAATAACGTCATCAAAGAAAGCGACGGAGGATTCACGGGCGAAGACGTTCTCGAAGGTCTGTGTGCTGTCGTTTCCGTAAAACTGCGCGAGATCCAATTCGAAGGACAGACAAAGGGCAAACTCGGCAGTCCAGAAGCCCAAGGCGCCGTTGCCACGGTATTCGGCGATGCATTCTCAAATTTCCTCGAAGAGAATCCCGAAGAAGCCCGCGCCATCGTGAACAAGGTATTGCTCGCCGTCCGTGCGCGCAAGGCCGCAAAGGCCGCGAAAGATTCCGTTCTTCGCAAGGGCGCTCTCGAAGGCATGACGCTCCCGGGCAAACTCGCCGACTGCCAGAGCAAGGATGCATCCGAATCCGAAGTCTTCATCGTAGAAGGAGACTCGGCAGGGGGCACAGCGAAAACCGGTCGTGATCGCCGCACACAGGCTATCCTGCCGCTGCGTGGCAAGATTCTCAACATCGAACGCGCGCGTCTCGACAAAATGCTCGCCTCCGAGCAGATCAAGAACCTCGTCGTCGCCATGGGAACTGCTATCGGCGATACGTTCGACGTGACGAAGCTCCGCTATCACAAAGTCATCATCGCGACCGATGCCGACGTGGACGGCGCACACATTCGCACGCTCATTCTCACGCTCTTCTATCGCTACTTTAAACCTCTGCTCGACGGCGGATATATCTACATCGCCCAGCCGCCGCTCTACAAGATCAAGAAAGGCAAAGAAATTTTTTACGCCTACTCTGACGAAGAACGCAACGCCATCATCGGCAAAGATGCGCCGAATCTCGAAATCATTGAATCGGATGAATCAACAGTTGAGGAAGAAGAAAATGATAACGATCTAAAGACTAAAGACTTAGGACTAAAGACTGTGAAAGTCCATATCCAGCGCTACAAAGGTCTCGGAGAAATGAATGCGGAAGAATTGTGGGAGACGACAATGGATCCTGCGCGCCGCATCCTCAAACAAGTCTCCATAGATGACGCAGTCGAAGCCGACAAGATATTCGACATGCTCATGGGCTCGGACGTCGCACCGCGCAAAACATTCATCCAGACGCACGCAAAGATGGCGGAGATTGATATCTAAATGAACCCGCAGATCTCAAAATCCGTACGAAAGATATTCTCAGTATCTTTTTTTGCGTTTTTATATATCGCAGGCAGATATTTCGGACCGCTTGTTGTCCATCTTTCATATTATTTCATTGCACTCGGAATGTGTCTCGTAGTGTATCTGGTGACGCTCACTCAGGCTGAACGAGAGACGTGGCGATATCGGTTCGAAAGAAAAAATCTGCTGACAACCTTCTCTCCGGTCTTCATCTTTGCCGGCTTGTTTTTAGCGATGGGGTTCGCCATATTCAACCATACTGTTCTGGCTGTTTTGTCAGGAATAATGAGCGGACTCTTCGTTACTCGATTGATGTACCTGCTATTTATTGCCCAAAGGAAACGGGACAAAATACTCCAAGCCTCGTATAAAGAAATGGTTAAAGACATGCCTCCCCAATTGGTTGCCACATCAGAAAAGAAGGTCGCTTGGTGGGTGGCGGGTTTCACTATTTTGGGGATAGGTGCGATCACGCTAGCCGATTTGCCTCTCCCCAAGGAATTCGGGATCCCTGTCATTGTCGGATTGCTCATTCTTGGCGCGATCCTTCTTCGGTCTCATGCAAAAGCTTTCTCCTTATTTTTGAACAGTAAGAAGGATAAAGAACAATAAAAACTTTATGAAGCCCAAACTCGTCATCGTTACCGGCAATCCTTTGAAATTCCGCGAGATATCGCTGAAGCTTTCAGAATTCTTCGACTGCGAGCAGAAGACGCTCGACGGATATTTTGAGATCCAAGGCACGTCCGAAGAAATCATCCGCCACAAACTCGAGGAAGCGTATCGTCGTTTCCAAGAACCGGTTCTCGTCGACGACACGTCGCTTCACTTTGCCGCGCTGGGTGGTTTCCCCGGACCGTATATCCGGTACTTCTTTGCCGCAATGAAGCCATGGGAGATGGGGGAGAAATTTGAAGGCACGGGCATCAAAATCGTCTGCCATCTCGGACTCTGCCGCGCTCCGGGTGATATTCTTTTCGGTGAAGGATCTGTAGAAGGCACTGTCATAAAACCCGCGACGCACGACGACAAAGGCACGGAGTTCGATCTCTTTGCACAACTCGAAGGCACGGACAAGCCGATGATCGAATTCACGCCGGAAGAGAAGAACAGATTCTCCCATCGTGGCCGCGCGCTCGACGATCTCCTCGGCAAACTATAAGTCGTGCATTTCTCTCCAGTATTGGTACAATAGAAGGGTATCGTTTATCAGTAATTTTAAATATCTATGGCTCTCAAAGAATTTTTCAAGGATCCTCAATATGACTCGTTGAAAACTGTCGGCTTGCTCCTGCTCGTCGTCGGTGCGGGTGTCTTTGCGTACAATCACATGAATACCGGCCAATCGGCCAAAGTTCTCAATACGGGAGCGAACACACAGCCGGGAATAGTGAGCGGCGGCTTCCACTGGGCTTGCTGGGGAGTCAATGCCGATCATTGCTATGATGCCAACGGCAACGTCTCCAATGCGTATAATTGTTCGGGCATGCTTGAACCGAACTGTTCAAACTTCAAAAGAGGAACTGCCGTTCAAGGCGGAGTTTCTAGTTCCATGGACTTGCAACTTCTTGATCAGGGATGTTATCCAGAGTGCTGGAATCAAGGCGATCGAGCTTGTGAGCCGTGTGGGACAAAGGGTACGGGCCCGAGACAATCGAACTAAAATCTATAAATAAAAAAACTCCCCAATTGGGGAGTTTTTTTATTGCAGTTATTTTTTATTCTGTATTTCTTCGGCGAGGAGAGCGATGAAATCGTCCTTCGTCATTTCTGATTTCGTGCCGTCACGTTTCTCGATGGTGAGCATTCCTGATTCGACTTCTTTGTCGCCGGCAACTACCATATAGGGAGTGCGCATTTCTTTCGCGCGGCGGATTCTCTTGCCGAGATTTTCATCTCCATCAAAATGTATGACGCGGATATCGCGTGCGGCGAGGGCATCGGCAATTTCTTTCGTATAGACTGCGTGATTGTCGCGGACGGGAATGACGGCGACTTCGACGGGCGACAGCCAGAGAGGGAAGTTGCCGTTGACGTGTTCGATGAGGGTGGAGAGGAATCGCTCGATGGAGCCCATGATGGCGCAATGGATCATGACGATCTCTTCTTTCTCGCCTTTTTCATTCGTGCACGTGAGGCCGAAATTCTTCGGCTGGTTGAAGTCGAGCTGGATGGTTGCGACTTGGAGGACGCGGCCGATGGAGTCGTGCGAGATAAAATCTATTTTCGGGCCATAGAAAGCAGCCTCGCCCAGTCCGTCGATCCACGTGACGCCTTTGCTCGTCATGAGATTCTCTAGCGCGTTTTCGGCTTTTTTCCAGACATCGGCGCCGCCCAAATATTTCTCCGGAGTTGCCGGATCATGGCGGGAGAAGCGGACTTTGAGCTCGAATCCGAACGTGCCGTAGAATTTCTCGACGATATCCCAGATGGCGAGAACTTCGTCTTCGATCTGGCTCTCGCGGCAGAAGACGTGCGCATCGTCCTGCGTGATGGAGAGGACACGGGAGAGTCCGGACAGTTCGCCCGACTGTTCGTCGCGATAGACCATTGTCGTCTCGCAATAGCGCTGCGGCATATCGCGGTAGCTTCTCGGTTCGGAATCGAATATCTGCGTGTGATGCGGACAGTTCATCGGCTTCATGGCATAGATCTTACTCTCGCGCGTTTCGATCTTGAAAAGATCGTCGGCATATTTCGCCCAGTGGCCGGAGCGCTCATACAATTCTTTCTTCGTGATATGAGGAATCGTAACTTTCTGATAGCCGTGCGCCTTGCGGAGCTCCCAAACGTAGTCGTTCAAGAGTTCGCGGATGATCGTGCCGCGCGGGGTCCAGAGGGGAAGGCCGGGGCCGACGAGATCGGAGAAGACGAAAAGACCGAGTTCTTTGCCCAGTTTGCGATGGTCGCGTTTCTTCGCTTCTTCCTGCTGTGCTATATATGCGTCGAGTTCGGCTTTGCTTGGGAGCGCGAGTCCGTAGATGCGCGTGAGCATCTTGTTACCCTCATCTCCGCGCCAATATGCGCCGGCGACGCGGTCGAGCTTGAAACAGCCGGACGGAATATCCTTGCTCGGATGCTTTGCATGTCCGCCGCGGCAGAGGTCGGTAAATCCGCCTGACGTGTAGAGCGTGATGTCTTCGCCCTTTTCTATGATCTCGTCGATGAGTTCGAGTTTGTAGTCGTTGCCGGCAAAATGTTTTTTCGCGCCTTCGACGTTTACGACTTCGCGGGTGAAATCAGTCCATCCGGGCAAGAGTTCGCACATCTTTGCTTCGATGGCAGGCAGATCGGCGTCGGTAATCTTGCTCGATGCGTCGATATCGTAATAAAAGCCGTTCTCGATAGCGGGGCCCAAGGCGAGCTTGGAATCGGGATAAAGAGCGAGAACGGATGCACCGAGGAGGTGGGCAAGCGTATGGCGTATATGGGTATATTCTTCTTCGGTCATACGGACAATCCTATCACAATATGGGCTCTTTTTGAAGCCTTAAATCTTCTTGATAACCTCGATGACAATGCTCTGGTCACCGTTGCGCTCGCTCATGCGGCCTTTCACCGCGATGCAGGTGTCGGCGACGATGGTCTCGCGCGCATCCTGATACGTGCGGGAGAAGACGACGGCTTCGATCACGCCCGTCATGTCGGATATTTTGATGAAGGCCATCTGCTCGTTCTTCTTCGTGACGATGACACGCACTTCTTCGATGATGCCGGCGAACATGACGGGCATATTATTGCCGAGCTCTTCGCGCGCTTTTTTTATCGTCATGCCGTTTTTCTCTATCTTCTCGCGCAGTCGGTCGAGCGGATGGCCGGAAACGTAGAGGCCGAGCAATTCTTTCTCCCATGACAGCTTTTCCTGATTGGTCGCCGCCGTCGCGGGCTCGAGCGTCAGCGCCGAAACATTCGGCATTTCTCCGAAGAGCGATGTCTGGTTGGCATTTTCGAGACCTTCTTTGTTATAGGCGAGCAAGGTTTCCATGTTGGCGAGCAATTGCCCGCGCTCGCCGGCGAAATCCATGCTGCCGGATTTGATGAGGGCTTCGAGAGATTTCTTCGTGAGATTCTTGTGCGTGATGCGCTTCAGGAAATCCGCCATGTCCGCATAACGCCCTTTCGCGCGGCGCTCTTCGATGATGGCGTCGGAGATATCGGTGCCGAGATTCTTGATCGTATAGAGTCCGAATCGGATGACGCCTGTCTGCGCAGGCAGGCCGTTCTTGTCGTCTGCGCTAGCGCTCTCAACGACGGTAAATCCGCCGAAACTCTCATTCACATCGGGAGGGAGAACCTTGATTTCCATTTTCTGTGATTCTTGAATGATCTCGGAAATCTTTTCGACATCGCCGGATTCGGATGTGAGAATGGCGCACATATATTCGACGGGGTAGTGCGCCTTCATGTAGGCCGTCTGATAGGCGACGCGGCCGTATGAAGCGGCATGGGCCTTGTTGAATCCGTATGCGGCGAACGGTTCGATCCACGTCCAGATCTGCGCGGCTTTTTTCTCCGACCATTTCGAATGCGCCATCGTGCCTTTGATGAACTTCTGTTTCTGCGCAGCCATTTCTTCAGGAATCTTTTTTCCGACGGCCTTGCGGAATTTGTCGACTTCGCCCCATGTGTAGCCGGCGAGATCGTGGGCGATGGTGAGGAGGTCGTCCTGATAGACGAGAATTCCATACGTGCGGTGGAGGATGGCTTCGAGGGCGGGATCGAAATATTTGATGAGTTTCGGATTGTGTTTGCGGGCGATGTAGTCGGGAATGAATTGCATCGGACCCGGACGGTAGAGGGCGACCATGGCGTTGATGTCGTGAATCGTCGACGGCTCGAGTTCTTTCAGGAATCGCGTCATGCCCGCGCCGTTTAACTGGAACAGTCCCGTCGTTTCTCCGCGCGCAAGAAGCGAAAATGTTTTCTTGTCGTCGAGCGGGATTTTTTCGATGTCGACGCGGACAGTCTTCGTCATCTCGACGAGACGAATCGTCTCTCCAAGAATAGCGAGGTTTCTGATGCCCAAGAAATCGAATTTGAGCAGTCCTGCATCTTCGACGGAATACATATCGTACTGCGTGATTATTTTTCCGCCCTTCGGGTCGAGCTGAACGGGGACGAAGTCATAGAGCGATGTCGGCGCGATGACGACGCCTGCGGCGTGCACGGAGATGTGGCGGACGCAGCCTTCGAGTTTCTTTGCGAGATCGATGATGCGTTTCGTGTCTGGTTCGGATTTATATATTTCGGTAAGTTCGGGAACGATCTTCATGGCATGGTCGAGTGTCATCGGCATACCCTGGCTCCCCATGGGCACTAGTTTGGAAATGCGGTCGCCGATGCCGTACGGATAACCGAGCGAGCGCGCGACGTCGCGGACGGCGCCGCGCGCCATCATCGTACCGAACGTACCGATCTGCGCGACTTTGTCCGCGCCGTATTTCTGTTTCGCATATTCGATGACTTCGTCGCGTCGGTTATCGGCGTAGTCCATATCGATATCGGGAGGTGACGGACGTTCAGGGTTCAGGAAGCGCTCGAATGGCAGATTGTATTCGAACGGATTGACGTTCGTGATGCCGAGCAAATACGTCGTGAGAGATCCCGCGACCGATCCTCGGATCGTTGTGAGAATATTATTCTCTTTTGCGAAACGCAGGAGATCTCCCACGACGAGGAAGTATGGCGAGTAGCCCTTCATCTTGATGATGCCGAGTTCGTATTCGAGACGCGTGCGCGCTTCGTCCGTTTCTTTCATTTCGCGCCGCGCAAATCCTTCTTCGGCGAGTTCGCGCAATTTGTCGTCGGCGGTCACGCCCGCAGGCAGTCCGAGATCGGGGAAGACCCAGTGTCCGAGTCCGAGATCGTAGTCTTCGCACATATCGGCGACGAGGGACGTATTCGCAACGGATTCCGGAATATCGGCGAAATATTCGAGGGCCTTTTTCTCATTGATGAGAGAGAAATCGTCGTCGGAGAATTCGAATTTGCCCGTGTCCTTGCCGCCTTCGCCCGTGTTGATGGCGAGGAGTGTCCGATGCGCTTCGTGATCGTCGTGGCAGGGATAATGCGAGTCTTGCGTCGCGACGACGGGAATGGAATGTTTCTTGCCGAGCGTGACGAGGGCGTCGCGGAGTTTCTTGTCATTCTCGATATGCGGATGCGATTGCACTTCGATAAAATAATTTTCTTTGCCGAAAATGTCCTGATATTCGGCGACGATGGCGTCGGCTTTCTCCGTATTGCCTGCCTGCGCAGGCAGGCCTGCGAGTATGGTCTGCGATAGTTCTCCGCCCATACAGCCGGAGAGACAAATGATGCCTTCGTGGAATTCGCGCAAGATTTCCTTGTCCATGCGCGGCTTGTAATAGTAGCCCTCGAGGTTGGCGATGGTGACAAGGCGGATCAAGTTCTTGTATCCCTGCAAATTCTTCGCGAGGAGTATCAAGTGATAGTAGCGCTTCGCGCCTTGTTCGGTGTTCTTGTCTTTGCGCGAACCTGCCGTCATGTATGCTTCGACGCCGATGATGGGTTTGATGCCGGCATCCTTGCAGGTCTTGTAGAATTCGATGGCGCCGTACATATTGCCGTGGTCGGTGAGAGCGACGGCGGGCATCTTGCTCTCCTTTGCGATTTTGACGATATCCTGCACCTTCGACATTCCGTCGAGGAGGGAGTAGTGGGAGTGCGTGTGGAGATGTATGAATTTACTGGCCATGTGCAAGTGATTATAGCAGTATAAAAGCTTATTTGACAAAGAATATTTTGAGTAGTACATTGAAGTTGAAAATACAAATATTAACGCAGTTAAATTTAATTTAAGCTATGAAAAAAATTCTTCTTTTTATCGTAATACTCGTTAGCCCATTTACGAGCAATGCCCTTCCCGCAGATGGGATGATGTTCCGCTATCTTTCTTTGAGAGGCATACCAGGAGGCCTCAACGACGCTACTGATACTTTTATTGGCATCTATGTGGACGTTATTCTTTTTGGCTGTGTTATTTTTCAGGGAATCAGGATATGTCTCGATAAGCGGTGAATTCAGCATTTTTTAAGCAGGACTATTTGTTAAAAATAGTCCTGTGTTTTATTATTCAGGCATGAAGGCAACTATCGGCATAGACGAAGTCGGACGAGGGCCAATCGCCGGACCGGTTGCTGTCGCAGCTTTCCATTTCAAATCCAAAAACTTAAAGTTCAAAGCTTTTCCCATTCCGCTTCGCGATTCCAAGAAGCTCACGCGTATACAACGCGAGGCGTGGTTTATACAGATCAAAGTTTGGCAGAAGGAAGGGAAGTGCGATTTCAAAGTTACCATGATTAGCGCAAGCACTATTGATCGCATCGGTATTGCTCCGGCAATACGTCGAGCGTTAGCTCGTTCCCTCTATGGACTAAAGACTAAGCACTATAGACTAATCCTATTAGACGGCGGATTGAAGGCGCCGCAGGAATTCAAGAATCAGAAGACCATCATCAAAGGTGACGAGAAGGAACCGGCCATAGCACTCGCCTCCATCGTGGCCAAAGTCACCCGCGACCGGCATATGCGCTGGCAGGCGAAAAAGTTCCCCCAGTATTCGTTCGAGAACCACGTCGGCTACGGGACAAGGGCGCATTATGCCGCTATCCGCAAGCATGGCCTCACGCCCTTGCATCGCAAGACCTTTCTCTCCAAGCTCTTTTGACACGGGTGCCCGAATCTGTTAGACTGCCCCCATATGGTTATACGAATGC
>CALRHN010000003.1:0-6908 GCA_943359425.1 Candidatus Nomurabacteria bacterium
TGTGGCCTATCACAAGGAGAAGAAAGTCGTGGCGGATTTCCCTGGCTCACACCCGATTTCAAATGCCGAACTCCTTGCCCTCTCCTGTGACGTCCTCGCACCGGCCGCTCTCGAGAATCAGATCACGGGAGAAAATGCAGGCGCAATAAAGGCCAAACTCGTCCTCGAACTTGCCAACGGTCCGACGACGCCGGAGGCCGACGATATTCTCTTCGGAAAGGGCATTCCCGTCATTCCCGACATCCTCGCCAACGCCGGCGGCGTTACCGTTTCCACATACGAATGGGAGCAGAATCTCAAAGGCGAACACTGGAGCGAAGCCGATGTTCTCGCAAAACTGCGCTCCGGCATTTCCGCGCAGGCAGAGGCCATCTATACGCGAGCGGCAGATCTGAAGACCGATCTTCGCCGCGCGGCCTTCGTCGCCGCCCTCGAGCGCATTGCCCGCGCCATGGGAGTTTAGGACTAGTCTTTAGTGCTTAGTCTATAGTCTTTAGAGAGCCGCAAAATCCGCTTGGCGGTTTTGGGGGCTCTTCTGTTTCCTTGTGAAAACTTGTATACTATCCAAGTATTCCGTATCCCACTAAAGACTAAGCACTATAGACTGAAGACTAGTTCTCATGGTTCGACAAAATAAAATCCAAATAATCAAATACGCTCCGCCGCCGCCGGAGCTACCGATCTATGGCCAAGTCGATCCGAAAGACGTCTCTTTCATCGGCCGTACGAACTACGTCGCCGCCCTCGAAGAGAAGAAATTCATCTTCGGCATTACGCGCGCCGATCGCCGCCGCCACCTCTACATCATCGGAAAATCCGGCGTGGGAAAAACGAAACTCCTCGAGCTCATGATCCGTCAGGACATCGCCTACGGTCACGGTCTCTGTCTCATCGACCCGCACGGCGATGTCGTGGATGCCACGCTCGACTTCGTTCCCGAAGAGCGCATCGAAGACGTCGTCATCATCGATCCGTCGGATTTCGAATATCCGGCGTCGTTCAATCCGCTCGCCAACGTCGACGTGAATTTCAAGCACCAGCTCACGCAGGGACTCATCGAAGTCATGGAGAAACAATTCGGCGCGAACTGGACGCCGCGTCTCGAGCACGTCTTCCGCTTCACGACGCTCGCTCTTCTCGACTATCCCCACGCGACGATGCGCGGCATGATCTCCATGCTCACGGACCGCAACTACCGCCAGAAAGTCGTCGAATATATCGAAGACGACATGGTGAAAAGATTCTGGGCAATCGAATTCGCAGACTGGTCGGAGAAATTCGACACGGACGCCATCATTCCTCTCGTCAACAAACTCGGACAATTCCTCTCCGACCCCATGCTCCGCAATATCTTCGGACAGAAAGAGAACAAGATCGATCTCGAACAGCTCATCAACAGCAAGAAAATAATTCTCATCAACCTTTCGAAAGGCCGACTCGGCGAAGAGAACTCCTCCTTCTTCGGTTCCATGTTCATCACGAAAATCAAACAGGCCGGTATGGCGCGCGCCTCGATGCCGGAGAAAGATCGTCATGATTTCTATCTCTATGTGGACGAGTTCCAGAACTTGGTCACGGAAACGTTCGAGAACATTCTCTCGGAGGCTCGCAAATACGGACTCAACCTCACCGTCGCGCACCAATACGTCGGACAGCTCCTCGAGCGCGTCCAGCACGCCGTTCTCGGAAACGTCGGATCCATCATCATCTTCCGCGTCGGCGGTGAAGACGCCGTCACCCTGAAACCTGAAATGGCGCCCGTCTTCGACGTCAAAGACATGATCAACCTCGGAGTGCGAGAATTCTATATCAAGATGACGATCGACGGAGAATCATACGATCCGTTCTCAGCCGAGACGCTCGCCGTCATGCCGCCGCCGCATCGATCGTTCCGCAAGGAAATCGTCGAAGCGTCGCATCGTAAGTACGCCATCACGGCCGATGCGGCGAAGAAACTCATCGCCGAAGAAGAATCCACCATCATCCGCTCTGCACAGGAGAAGGCCGCCATTACCGGCAAAGGCAAGAATGAAGATAATGGTGCGGCATCTCCGGCCGATGATAACGCTGAACCGCTGATTTAGGGGCAGTTTCAGCTCTAAAACCAAGCCCCGCGGGCGCATAGCGCCCGCGGGGCTATTTTGCTATAGTTTAATTTATATGACTGAAACGAGGAATTGCCAGAACTGTAAGCAGGATTTCACTATAGAACCCGAGGACTTTTTGTTCTACGAGAAGATCAAAGTTCCTCCGCCGACCTGGTGTCCGACGTGTAGAATGCAACGTCGGCTTGTCTGGCGCAATGAGCGTAATTTGTATAAAAGAAAATGTGACGCCCCGGGACATACGGAGACTATTATTTCAATGTATTCTGAAGATGCAGCAGTACCGGTGTATGATCAAAAATATTGGCATGGAGACGGTTGGGATTCCGGCGAATATGCGCGCACATATGATTTCTCCCGCTCATTCTTCGAGCAGTGGAAAGAGCTTCTTTACAGCGTTCCCACACCTGCGCTCATCAATCTTCAGGATGTTGCGAGCGATTATTGTAATTTTACTTACCAGTCAAAGAACTGCTACCTGAATTTCGCGAGCGATATTAATGAAGACACGGAATATTTATACCACTCTATTGAAAATAGAAATTGCGCCGATATGCTCGGTTCGAGGAAGAATGAGAACTGCGTCGAACTCGCTGACTGCGAACAGTGTTATGAGAGCGAGCATCTCGTACTCTGTCAGTCATGCATTCAATCAAAGTTTTGTTACGATTGTCGGAACTGCCAGGACTGCGTGGGCTGTATCGGTCTGCGAAATGTGAAATATTCAATTCTCAATGAGCGCTATACTCCCGAGGAGTATCAAAAGAAACTTAAAGATCTAAATCTTTCAACTCGTGTCGGACGTCAAAAATTTCAGGAAGAATTCAACAAACTTTTAGCCTCATATCCTCGTAAGTTTTCAAATTCTCGAAGAGCGGTAAACTCGACGGGAGATTATCTCAATGATGTAAACAATTGTGTATCATGTTTTGATATCGAAGGCCCCGCTGAAGACATGCGGTACGTAGCTTATGGGCTCGTCGGTATGCGTGATATTCAGGACGCCTATGCCATTGGCGTAAATATCGAGCATTGTTACGACATAATGGATGTCGGCAGCAACGTGCACAACGTGAATTTTTCTGCCAATGTCTGGGACAGCTATGACTGCACTTATTGTTATTTCGCAAATAACTCTTCGAATTGTTTCGGCTGTGTAGGAATAAAAAATAAACAGTACTGCATATTCAACAAGCAATACACAAAAGAAGAGTATGAGATTCTAGTCCCCAAAATAATAGAGCATATGAACAAGATGCCGTTCGTCGATAGTAAAGGCAATTCGTATGTTTATGGAGAGTATTTCCCGATGGAATTCTCGTTTTTCCCTTATAACGAATCAATTGCTCAAGAGTATTTCACTCTTTCGACAGAGGAAGCGAAAAGGTTGGGTTATGTTTGGCGTGACCTGCATGATAAATCATACATAGCAACGAAAAAAATAAGTGATTTACCGGAAACCATTGCTGAAATGAGTGAAACTATTCTTAATGAAACTATTGCCTGTGAACATGCCGGTAACTGTCAGCATCAATGCACAAAAGCCTTTCGAGTCATTTCTCCAGAGCTACAACTTTATAAAAAACTTGGAATACCCATACCTATTTTATGTGTGAATTGTCGCCATTACGAAAGACTTGCCAAGCGCAATCCGTTAAAGCTCTGGCATCGCGCCTGCATGTGTGGCAAGATAGAGCACGGGCATGAAGGAAGCCTGCCCGAATCCGGAGGAGGCGGGTGTCCCAACGAATTCGAGACCAGTTATGCTCCCGAAAGGCCGGAAATAATCTACTGCGAGAAATGCTATCAGCAAGAAGTTATGTAAGAATAGTTTATTCTATAATTCTATAGAATTATAGAATAAACTCAGATTGGAAAAATGGAAAACAGAACCTGTAACAACTGCAAAAAAGATTTCACCATCGAATCCGAGGATGCTTCTTTCTATGCGAAGATCTCTGTACCGGCGCCTCTGCTTTGCCCCGACTGCCGTGCCATGCGGCGCTATGCTTGGCGCAATGAGCGGACTTTGTATCGGCGCAACTGCGATCTCTGCCAGAAATCAACGGTAACTATCTATCATCCGCAGTCGCCCTTTAAAGTGTATTGTCCGCCATGCTGGTGGGGCGACGGCTGGGATGCAAAGGAATTCGCCCGCGATTTCGATTTCTCGCGTCCATTCTTCGAGCAGTTCCGCGAATTGCAATTGCAGGTCCCGCGCATCGCCCTTCTGACGAAAAACAGCGTGAATTCCGAGTATACGAATCATTGCGGCGATAACAAGAACTGTTATCTGACGTTTGCCACATTTTATAGCGAAAACATCCTCTATTCGACAAATCTATGGGAGAAATCGCAGGATTGCACGGACTGTTATCTCGTGCCCGAAGGCGGAACATTGCTCTACGAATGCGTGGACGCCGAACAGTCATATAACTGCCAATTCTCCCAGCTCATCAAATCCTGCACGGACTGTTCGTATTCCTACGATCTGCGCGGCTGTTCGAATTGTTTCCTCTGCTACAATCTCCGCAACAAAGAATACTGCATCTTGAACGAGCAATATTCGAAAGAAGATTATTTCCTGAAACTGCGCGCCATGGATATCGGCAGTGCCGAATCACGCATACGTCTCCTCGACGAGTTCCACGAATTGGTCCTCAAGCCTGCGATCCGCCGCCATGCCGTCATCGAACAGTCGACCGGGGTCACGGGCAACATGGTCTATCAGTCAAAGAATGCAGAACATATTTTCGATTCGTCGCACGTCGAAGACGTGAAGTACGGTGTCATCATTCCCGACGTGAAGGATTCCATGGATGTCTATCATGTCGGCTTCAACTGCGCCCTCATCTACGAATGTCACGGCGTCGTTCGCGCGTACGAGAACCTATTCGCGCATTTGTGCTATGACAACTCACACATCGGGTATTGCGATTCCTGCCACAACTCGGAGAATCTCTTCGGCTGTGTCGGGCTCAAGAAATCGAAATATTTTATTTTCAACAAACAATATACTCCCGAAGAATACGAGGTGTTAAAGGCGCAGATAATAGAGCATATGAAAACAACAGGGGAGTACGGCGAATTCTTCCCCGCCAAACTCTCGCCTTTTGGCTATAACGAAACGCAAGGCGCTATCTATATGCCTATGACGCGCGATGAAGCGCTGGCAAAAGGCTTCAACTGGCAAGACGAAATGCTTTCGACGAAAGGCAAGGAAACGATACAGTCCGAAAATATTCCCGATCGGATCGATGATGTCGAGCATTCCATACTGAAACAAATCCTCAAATGCGTCTCGTGCGAACGCAATTACAACATAGTTCCCGACGAACTCACATTCTATCACCGCCTCTCCATTCCGATTCCGCGCAAATGTCCGACCTGCCGTTACATGCGCCGTATTGCGCTTCGTCCGCCGCGCAAACTCTGGCACAGACAATGCATGTGTGCACTTTCAACACACGAGCATAGCGGTACTTGTCCGAATGAATTTGAAACGCCCTACGCGCCCGAACGAACTGAAACGGTGTATTGCGAGAACTGTTACAACAAAGAGGTGCTCTAGAGAATGCGTACTTGCGTACTAGTACGATAGTATTTAAATCATGGAAAACAAAAGCTGCTAAAATTGTCAGCCCGAGGCTGATCCGCCTTGGGCGGATAAAAAATGCTAGACTGTGAATATGAACGAAGAAGTCAAACAATGTCAGAATTGCAAAGCGAACTTTACTATCTACGAAGAGGACGCTTTGTTTTACTCAAAATTAAATGTTCCGGCGCCTTCGTGGTGCCCATTCTGCCGATTTGTGCGACGGCTTACCTTCATCAACGAGCGTGCGCTCTACAAGAGGAACTGTGCCAAATGCGGACTCTCTGTCGTGACCATGTATCACCCGGATACGCCTATAACGGTATGGTGTATGCCTTGTCGTATGGCCGATACATGGGATGGTGGGCAATACGGCCGTGAGTATGATTTCTCCCGTCCGTTCTTCGAGCAATTCAAGGATCTGAAATACAGTGTTCCGCATCCATCGCTCGATCAGAATGAGAGAGTGAGTACGGGCTGCGAATATTCGAACTTCTGTTATACGAGCAAAGATATGTATCTGTGTTTCAATGCAGCGAGGTCGGAGAACATGAAATATTCCAAATATGTTCTCCAAAATAACAAGAACTGCCTAGATTCATTTATTGTCGAAGAAAATGACCGCGGCTACGAACTCGTGCAGGCGCGGCGCAATTATAATTGTTCATTTATTGTGGAATCGGATCAGTGTATTGATTCGCATTTTCTCTTCGATTCATTTAACTGTACTGATTGCGTTCTTTCCGCCAATATCAGGAATAAGCGATATGTTTTTAAGAACGAACAACTGACAAAGGAAGCATACCAAAAGGCGATTGCCGATCTGCGTCTCGACACGTACTCAGGGCAAGTTTCTGCCAAGAAAATGTTCAGAGAGATTGCAAAAAATGCCATTCATAAGTATGCACGCATCAAGAATTCCGTAAATGCCGTCGGCGATTTCATCGAGAATTCCAAAGACATCTATCATTGCTATGCGGTGGCCAATGTCGAATCAATGCGCTACGGCTTTATCAGCGTGAACACGACAAAAGATTGCCAAGACTTCTTCTTCATCGGCCGCGTCGAGGAAGGGTATGAGATCATCTCCGCGGGCAGAGGTGCGCGCAGAGTCATGTTTTCGTTTACCTGCGGGGCGGGCTCTCAGAACGTGACCTACTCCGATTACTGCAAGAACTGCAAGGATTGTTTCGGCTGTGTCGGTTTGC
>CALRHN010000003.1:6918-23076 GCA_943359425.1 Candidatus Nomurabacteria bacterium
ATTTTCAACAAGCAATATACGAAAGAAGAATATTTTGAGATGCTAGAGAAAATAAAAAAGCACATGGACAAGATGCCGTACACGGACAGGATCGGCCGAATATACAAGTTTGGAGAATATTTCCCGACAGAACTCTCGCCGTTTGCCTATAACGAGACGATTGCGTTCGAGGAGAATCCGATGACGAAAGAAGAAATACTGGCGAGCGGATATTCGTGGCGCGATATGGAGACCAAGGCTCATTCCGCAACACTTGAAACAGCGGATATTCCCGAGAGCATCAACGACGTAACGGAGGCGATATGCAAGGAAACGATCGCCTGCCCGAATAACGGTGATCCGAAAACACAATGCACATCGGC
This sequence comes from Candidatus Nomurabacteria bacterium, assembly GCA_943359425.1. Lineage (GTDB taxonomy): Bacteria > Patescibacteriota > Minisyncoccia > Phycocordibacterales > UBA9973 > CALRHN01. Next base: position 7,281 of record CALRHN010000003.1, read on the forward strand.
CTTTCGCATACTTCCCGACGAACTGTCATTCTATAAACAAATGAAACTCCCGATCCCGCGCTACTGTCCGAACTGCCGTCACCACGATCGTCTGTCATGGAAGAATCCGTTCAAGCTATTTCCACGGACTTGTATGTGTGAAAGAGAAGCTCATGGTCACAATGGTGTTTGCCCGAACAAGTTTGAAACAAGTTATGCGCCAGAGCGTCCGGAAGTTATATACTGTGAAAGGTGCTATCAGCAAGAGGTTATGTAACTACTTGCTTATTTGGCCAAATAAGCAAGTAAGGATTTATGAATACTGAAACAAAAAACTGCCAAAATTGTAAACAAAATTTCAGTATCGATGCCGATGATCTGTCTTTCTATGAGAGGATGAAAGTTCCTGCGCCGACGTTCTGTCCGGAATGCAGGCTTATCCGAAGGCTGGCTCGGCGCAATGAGCGGACTTTCCATTCCCGAAAGTGCGACAAGTGCGGCAAACAGACGATAGCTATTTTTTCGGAAGACTCGGGAGTTTCTGTCTATTGTTCTCCTTGCTGGTGGGCCGACGATTGGGATGGGATGGATTATGGCGTGGACTTTGATCCATCACGGCCTGTTTTGACGCAAATAAACGACTTGTTCCATCGTGTTCCGCAGATGAATTTGAACGGCTTGTATCAGACGAAAGTGAATTCCGAATATACGCATATGGCGAGCTGGCTCAAGGATTGTTATATGGTGACGTATAGCGATTATTGTGAAAATGTTATCTACGGCAGCTTTGTGAATCATACGAAAGACAGCATTGATAATTTGATGGGAGAAAAACTTGAGCTTTGTTATGAGACTACGAATTGCAGTCAGTGTTATCGCACCGTTTTTTCGATTGATTGTGAGAGCTGTACCGATGTCTGGTTTTCAAAAAATTGCTCCGGATGCACGAATTGTTTCGGTTGCGTGAATTTGAAAAATAAAAGTTATCATATTTGGAACGTTGCGTATACGAAAGAAGAATACGAGAAAAAACTGAAAGAACTCTATCCGACGACGCCTGCGGATATTCATGCCGTACAAGAAAAAGCTCTTTCGCTCTGGCAAAAGTTCCCTCAAAAGTATATGCATGGCTGGCGCAATGTCGGATCGACGGGAGATTATTTGAACGACACCAAGAATGCGAAAAACTGCTTTGTCGGATTTAACATCGAAGATTGCCGATATTGCAGTTTTATCACCGGCAAGATGACGGACACATATGATTTTATCAATTTCGGCCAAGGCTCTTCGCTGATGTATGAAATAATGCAAGGCGGCGATCAATGCCAGAATCTTCGTTTTTCCCAGTTCGTCATTACGAACTGTCGCGACGTTGATTACTCGTTCTACTGTATCGGTTGCCAAGACATCTTCGGATGCGTTGGCCTGAAAAAACGGCGGTATTGTATTTTCAACAAGCAATACGAAAAAGAAGAGTATTTCAAATTGCGCGAAAAACTCATCACTCATATGAACGAAATGCCGTACGTTGACTCGCAGGGGCTGACCTACCGATACGGAGAATTTTTCCCTATCGAGACAAGCGCATTTTCTTACAACGAAACCAGTGCGCAAGAATTTTTCCCTTTAACAAGAGAAGAAGCGCTTACCAAAGGTTATACGTGGCGAGAGCAAGACAAAAGAAATTACAAGGTAACAATAGAATCGAAAGATTTACCGAAAAATATTGTCGATGTTCCCGAGAGTATTGTTGATGAAGTCATCGGTTGCGCCCACCAAGGCATCTGTGGCGAACAGTGCGCATCTGCGTATAAAATAGTTCCAGCTGAATTGCAATTCTACAAGCGCATGAATCTGCCGATTCCTGAACTCTGCCCCAATTGCCGCCATGCGCAAAGAATTCAATATAGGAATCCCATGAAGCTCTGGCATCGTTCATGTATGTGCAAAGAGGGAAGTCATGGCCATGCCTCGGCGTGTCCGAATGAATTTGAGACCAGTTATGCGCCCGAGCGGCCGGAGATAATTTATTGTGAATCCTGTTACCAGAAAGAAGTTTTATAATCACATGCCTTCCCGTACTCCAAAATTTGACGGCGCGCTTGCTGAATACTATCGCACGCTTGGCGCGGGCGATGATGGAGTCGCGCTCACCTGTCGACTTTCCGGCGACAAGTTCCATTTTTCAAAAGAAGACATAGAACAATGTCAAAAATTCGGCGTGCCATTGCCCACGCTCTCGCCGAGGGAGCGGATAAGGAGAATGTGTGCATTTGGCAATATCTACAATGTTTTCAAAACTGTTTCTGAATTCACGGGCAAAAAGATCATTTCTCAATACCCCGAGCTTCCAAGCGCGCCGCCGGTCTTCGAGCACCAGCATTGGTATTCGAGAAAATGGGAACCGAGTTCGTACGGTCGCACGTATGATCCGAGCCATCCATTTTTCGAGCAGTTTGGAACACTCTTGCATTCTGTCCCGCATCCGAGTCTCCGTGTGGACAATACGAGCACGGAGAGCGATTATAGCAACGGCTCAACGCATCTGAAGAACTGTTATTTCGTCTTCGACTCATATGAAGGCGAGGATTCTCTCTACAGCATCGGGCTTTTCAATACGCGCAATTCAATGGATTGTTTTACGCTCTACGATTCGGATCGCTGTTATGACTGCTTCGAATCCGTGAAATTATACAATTGCTTCTTTGCCGAATACTCTAAATACTGTCTGCATTCGGCCTTTCTCTACGATTGCCACGGCTGTGAATATTGTTTCGGATGTACGAATCTTCGCCATAAAAAATATAACTTTTTCAACGAACAGCTATCGAAGGAAGCGTATGAGGAAAAAATGAAATCGTTGCGTCTCGGCGATCGTCGCGTTCTCGAAGAAGTCCGGAGTCGTTTCAACGAGTTGAAAGCACGCGCTATATACAAAGAGAACCACAATGAGAAAAGCATCCATTCATCCGGCGATTATATAAAGAATTCAAAACGATGCCGCGAGTGCTTCTATGCGAACGGTTCCGAAAATGTTTCCTATTCACTCGGTGCGTTTCGGAGCAAGGACTCGGTCGCCCTTGCCGGCGGAGCGGCGGAAGAGTCGTGTTATGAATCATTGAGCTGTGAGGAAAGTTATGGCCTCAAATTCTGCTCGAACATGATCTCTTCGAATACCAGCGAATACTCGGAATTGTGTCAGAACTGCCACGATTGTTTCGGCTGTGTCGGATTGCGCGATAGTTCGTTCTGTATCTTGAATACTCAATACACCGAAGACGAGTATTGGGCGCTTCTCGATGAGATAAAAACTGCCATGCTCGTGCGCCGAGAATACGGGGAATTCTTTCCGCCTTCTGCATCGCCCGTCCCATACAATGTTTCCATTGCGACATCCTACAAAGGTTATGACGATCTGGCTCTCGCAGAAAAATATGGATATCGGATCGAGGTAGTTCCGGAAGGCGATGAGACTGATGCTGGCAAACCTATCATACATGCTTCCGATCTGTCGGCCGATATTCGCGATGTCTCCGATGATATTCTCAACTATATAATTTTCGACGAGAAGAATAATAAGAAATTCTTTTTCATAAAGCGCGAACTTGATTTCTACCGTCGGTTCGACCTGCCGCTTCCACAAGAACATTTCATCGTGCGCATGCTCAACCAGCGCAAGAAATTCGGCTCCATCCTGCTCGAATTGCACAACCGTCCCTGCGACAAGTGCGGCAATACTATGGAATCCTCGTACACGAAGGATGATCCAAGAACGGTCTACTGCGAGATCTGTTATCTAAAGACGATTCTCTGATAGGGAAGGGGCTGGCTTTTTTCAATAAGAATGTCATAATTGAAAAACCGTCAAGAGACGGCATTTCCTATGATTGAAGAGACGAAAATATGCCAAAACCCGCCCGAACGTACCGTTCGGTACGGGCGGGCTGCAAAATGAAAACTATCATGGACAAAGAAGTACAATGCCAAAGCTGTAAACAGGAGTTTGTTATCGCCCTCGCTGATTTTGATTTCTACCGGAAAATGGACACTCCGCCGCCGACATTCTGCCCTGAATGCCGGTTCATTCGCCGACTCGTTTTCATGAACGAACGGACGCTCTACAAGCGCCCCTGCGACCGTTGCGGCAAGGAAGTCGTCTCGCTCCATGCGCCCGGCAAGAAACGCATTGTCTACTGTCAGCCGTGCTGGTGGGCCGACGACTGGGACGGGACCGAATATGGCCGCGCATACGATCCGTCTCGGCCATTTCTGGAACAAGTCCGTGAACTCATGGAGCGGACGCCCTACATGGCCCTCGAGAGCGACTATCTCACGCTCGAGAACAGTGAATACGCTTCTTATTGTTCGCGCCTGAAGAACTGCTATCTCGTCTTCTTCGCCGATTATTGCGAACGTGTGCTCTATTCGTCATTCCTCGCCAATGTGCGCGACAGCGCCGACTGTTACCGCATGAAAGAATGCGACCTCTCCTATGGCACCGTCGGCGGCTATCGTTCGTCGCGGACATTTTATTGCGAAGAAGTGAGCGACAGCCATGACATGTATTTTTCCCGCAACTGCACGGGCTGTTCGGATTGTTTCGGCTGCAGCAATCTGCGCAATAAGAGCTATCATATCTGGAACGTGCCGTATTCGAAAGAGGAATATCAGAAACGCATGGCCGGACTCAATCTCCATTCCTTCGAATCCGTGACGCGCTTCATCGCCGAAGCGCGCAAGCACTGGCTCAAATATCCCGAGCGCGCCGTGCGCGGCAACAGTTTGAATGTCGACGTCTCCGGCGAATACGTATACGAATCGAAGAACACGCATGATTCGTTCATGGTCTCCGGTGCTGTCGACAGCCGCTTCTGCCAGTTCATCACGCTCGCTCCCGACAAAGATGCTTACGACTCCACGGGCTGGGGCGCGGGCGCCGAACGCATCTACGAAGCTGCCGTTGTCGGCGGAGGAGCGTATGATATCCGTTTCTCGAACGAATGCTGGCCCGGCGCGCTCGACATCGAATATTCCATGTATGCGATCGGGAGCAAACACTGTTTCGGCTGTGTGAATCTCAAACGCAAAGATTATGCGATATTGAACTGGCAATACGATCCGGAAGAGTATGCGCTTCTGAAAGACGAGATCATCTATCAGATGGAAAAGAATCCGTATTTCGACAGCAAGAACCGCTCCTACCGATACGGCGAATTTTTCCCCGCAGAATTTTCTCCTTTTGCATACAATGAAACCGACGCCATGTGGTATTTCCCGATCTCGCGCTACGATGTCGTCAAACAGGGTTATCGCTGGAGCGAGATTCCGACGAATAGCTATACGCCGACGATATCCACCGAAGCCATTCCCGACGACATTCGCCAAGCGACGGAAAAGATTCTCCAAGAAATATTGCCGTGCAGTTCATGCGGCAAGGCCTTCCGTATAGTCGCCGACGAATTCGCCCTTCTCAAGCAATTTGGCCTGCCGCTCCCGCGCACTTGTCCCGAATGCCGCCACCGCGAGCGCTTTGCCCGCGTGAATCCGCCGAAACTCTGGGATCGCCGCTGTGACAACTGCCAAAAAGCCATCAAGACCTCATTCGCTCCCGAGCGCCCCGAGACCATCTATTGCGCCGACTGCTATACGCAGGAAGTTTCTGGGTAGCGGATAGCGAACAGCGTATAGGGCATAGGAAATACGGAGCCGAAAACTGCCTTGCGGCAGTTTTCGGCTCGAGAAGCTTTTATATTTTGCACCATTGGGTTATACTGGTGGCAAGTACGATCTCGTAGATCGACACGTTTTTTATGGATATACCGCTCGACCCAAATAAGGATATTACGTATTTCGCCAAGACCAATTTCCGCAACTCGGAGAAACTTTTTGGTATCAAGCGCAAAGATCGCCGCCAGCATATGTACCTGCTCGGTAAATCCGGTTCGGGTAAATCCGTTCTCCTGTCGAACATGATCATCCAGAATATCGTGAACGGCGAAGGCGTCTGCGTCGTTGACCCGCACGGCGAGCTGGTAGAATCCATTCTCGAATCCATTCCGCCGCACCGCGTGCAAGACGTGGTCTATTTCAATCCGGCCGACACGGACTTCCATCTCGGTTTCAACGTTCTCGAACTCGAAGATCAGAAATACAAGCACTTGGTCGCTTCCGGACTAATGGGCATCTTCACGAAGATCTGGGCCAATGCGTGGAGCGCCCGAATGGAATACATCTTGAACAATGCCATTCTCGCCCTTCTCGATACGCCCGGCTCGACGCTTCTCGGTATTCCGCGTTTGCTCGTGGACAAGGATTTCCGCCAGCAGATCATCAACAACCTCAAAGATCCCGTCGTCAAAGCATTCTGGATCCACGAATACGAAGCATGGCGCGACCAGTTCAGAAACGAGGCCATCGCTCCGATCCAGAACAAGGTCGGTCAATTCCTCTCGACCTCCATCGTTCGTAACGTCGTCGGTCAGGCGAAGAGCACGATCAATATTTTCGATATCATGAACGGAGGCAAGATTTTCTTGGTCAACGTTTCGAAAGGCCGCATCGGTGAAGACAACTCAGCCCTTCTCGGTGGAATGCTTATCACGAAGATCCAGCTCTCGGCCATGGAGCGCGTGCGCATACCGGAGAAAGACCGCCGCGATTTCTATCTCTATGTCGACGAATTCCAGAACTTCGTCACCGACTCATTCGCCTCCATTCTCTCCGAGGCCCGCAAATACCGCCTCGACCTCACGCTCGCGCACCAATACATCAGCCAACTCGTCACGAAAGAATCAACGTCCGTCCGCGACGCCGTTTTCGGCAACGTCGGAACGATGATCATCTTCCGGGTCGGTGCCGCCGATGCGGAATTCCTCGAAAAAGAATTCGAACCGGAATTCACACCCGAAGACCTCGTCAACATTCCGAACTATCACATCTATCTCAAGCTCATGGTTGACGGGGTCACGTCGCGGCCATTTTCGGCAACGACCCTGCCGCCTTTCGATGTTGCGACATCCGGCGATGTGACGAGCACCATTATCGAATCTTCCCGTAGGCTCTATACGCGCCCGCGCGAAGTTGTCGAAGAAGAGATCAATACGTGGTCCGGCATGGCCTCCGTCGGCGTGCAGGGCGAAGGCAAATTCAAAGCCCTCTGTTCGTCCTGCGGCAAGGAAACTATGGTGCCCTTCGAACCAATTCCTGGCCGTCCGGTCTATTGCCGCGATTGTATGGCCAAGATCAAGAGCGGCGAAATGCAGCCTGTCCGCCTGATGCCCCAAGGCAAAGGCAATAAATACGAAGAAGAACCGCGTTCCGTGAACGCTCTCGCCATGCTCGGTATCGAATTCAAAATGAGTCCGAACGCTCAAAAATCTGAAGCTCCTCACGAGAGCAAGCCGCGCGATTCATTCCCGCATCCGAAATCCGCTACACCGAAACCCTTCGTTCCCGGGGGCCAGAATACCTATCGTCCGCCGAAGGAAAAAGAGAAACGAAAAGGCCCTGATCTCGTGGGACTGCACGCCATCTTGGGCGAAGCCCTCGGCGACAGTTTTATGAAACCAAAAACAGAACCGCTGCCGGAAACGCCTGCAGTGAAAAACGAAGTTCCTGAAAAAACTATTTCTCTTTCTGATCTGAAGAAACCCGCCCGACCGGACGGCGATCGTTCGGGCGGGGACGCTCCGAAAACTCCCGCACCATCATCACTCTCGACAAAAGAAGCCTCTGCCGAGCGCGTCTCGGCGCTGAAAAACGTTCTTGCCGAAGCGCTCAACAAATCTGCTCCCGCATCTGTGTCTCCAGCGGAAGTAAAGCTGGATACGAGCGCAGATGACGCCCGCGCTCGTGAAGCAGAGGAAGCTTTGAAAAAATCACAGGCCGAAGAAAAAGCTCGCGAAGAAGCGCGGCTCAAAGAACTCGAAGAAGAGCGGAAGAAACTCGCCATTCTCGCCGAAGAAAAACAGGCGAAACTGCGGGCATTGGAACAGGAAGCAAAAGCCCGTGAGCTGGCGGAGGCAAAGGCCAAGAAAGAAGCCCTGTTTGCGGCCGAGAAGAAGGAGAAAGAGCAGGCCGTTCGCGAAGAAGAAGCCCGCGCTATTGCCGCCGAAGAGAAGTTCAAAAGCGATAGGGAAGCGAAGGCCGCTCAAGAGAAAGAAGACAAGGCCGCCGCGGATACTGCTTCCGCATCTGCGCCCAAAAAACCCCGCGAAGTTCCCGAAGACATCTTGAACGATATTTTACGAGTCGATTAGATCACCATCTTTATGCGAAAAGGTCGCATACAATTTTTATTTCTCGCCTTCGCCTTTGTCGCTCTGCCCGCCTATGTCCATGCGGCCGTTTCCTTTACGGAAATCATGTACGACTATGATGGTGCCGACGTCGACTGGGTGGAAGTGCAGAATACGGGCACCGATGACGTCGATCTCACATCGCTGAAACTTCTCGTCAGCAATTCGACTTCCAATCACACGATAAATAATTCTTCCGGCTCGGCAACGCTTCACGCCGGTGACTACGGCGTCATTGTTGCGAGTTCCGTCATATCCAATTACACGGCGGTGTGGGGGAGTTCAGGCAATATTTTCACGGCAAGCTTCACTCTGCCGAACGAAGGCGGAACGGTAGAGATCAACGCCGGCGACAAGACGAATCCTATGAATTCTGTCACCTATGCCTCGACTCAAGGTGCAAATAGCGATGGCAATAGTTTGCAGAAAAGTGCCTCGGGTACATGGACCGGTGCAACGCCTACTCCCGGAGCTGCAATGGCAGGACAAGGCGGAGATGGTGAGACTAACACTGGTGGCGGCAGTGCGCCCCCTTCGAATACACAGAACCAAGATGGGACGAAGAAGCCAGCAGCTCCTCCGAAAATAACAGCGAAGATTCTCACGAATAAGACAGGAATCGCCGGTGTCGCGGTGAAATTCGACGCGCAGGTGACGGGATACATGGGCGAACCGCTGTCGCGTGGCAAATTCTTCTGGAACTTGGGAGACGGTACGACGCTCGATTCTTTTGAGAAAGAAAAATTTGAGCATATCTATCGATATCCGGGTGACTACGTGGTTGTTTTCGAATATGCGGATAATCCCTACAAGCATGAACCAGATGTGACTTCGCGAATGCTTTTGCCAGTGATCCCGAGCGATCTTTCGATCTCGACAGTTTCACAAGACGGATCTGTCGAGGTTTCCAATGCTTCGAAGAATGAAATCGACATATCGGGTTTCATCCTGCGGACGCACGAAAAATCATTTACCATTCCTCGCGGTACGATCCTTCTCCCCGAGCGCAAATTGTGGTTCGATGCGAGGGTGACCGGATTTGCACAGAGCCCGAAAGTCGAGCTCCTCTTTCCCGACAGCCTCTTGAGTTTTACCTATGAAGAAAAACCGGCTGTTTCCATGACTCCGAAGATCGCGCAAGCTCTTTCTGTTTCTGCGAAAGCAACCTCTGATGTTCTCTCTGATAGCACACAAGTGCCTCATGCCACAGAACTTACCGCGTCGGCAGTGTCGACAGAAAATTCTGCGAATGCGAAAAGCTCTTCCAATACACTCTTATTTATCCTCGCGCTCGCCGGCGTCATCGGCGTCGGGGGAGCGGCATTTGTATTTTCCCGTAGGAAGAACAATGAAAAATCGGGATCAGTGATTGATCCCGATTCGGAAGCGAACGCTTTCACGTTTCTCGACGAGTAGAAAACTTTTATTTAATACCAACCGAAGCGCCTACCTGTGCGCTTTGGTTTACGGCATCTTTCAACACTGATTGTACTGCAGTATCAGTACTTGTTGTGCCGGTATCTGTTTTAACGGTGTTGTCGCTTACCGAATTTGTTTCATCTGCTCCTGATGTGTCAGTCGAAGCACCCGTTGATGACGCGGCCGTATTGTCCTCGCTTTTTTGAGATTCTGTAGTCGTCTGATCGTCTTTTGAATCTCTGGAATCAGTGCTTTTTTGCAAGTTGGTTGATGCCTGGGATTTTACATTTCCGATCCGTGTTGCCTTGCGGGCGTCTTTCATATTTTTAAATTCTTGTATATCTCTCTTTGAAACCTCCGGCACAGTGATGCCTGCTTTCTCGACGGTCGCTCGAACATCTGCATTTTCTTTTAAAATAGTGTTTGCAATCCGCTCTTGCCCGCTCAACTCTCGTGCGGGCATTTTTTCATTTACGGTGGCCATCATCGTGCGTGCGGTCGCAGGAGTTTCGACAGTCGTTGCTGCTGCAGTAGTGTCTTGTGCCATATTTGATGAGAGCACGGCGAGAACTTTTGCGCTCGCATTTGCTGCTGCTTCGCGGTCGCCCGAAGCGATAGCCGCATCGAGATTCGTCTTGAATGTTTCAGTCTGGGCAGACAACTCTGTTTCTGCGATCGTCGCGCGTTCTTCAGTGAGCGCGTCGGCGTCTTTCAATGTCTGTATTTCTGCGATACGGCGTTCGACGCGCTGGGCTTCCCAGTCCAGCTTTGCCGATGTGGAGAGCGTCAGTGCTCCGCGGATCGGTTCGACGACATGGACTTTTACATCGTAGAGTGAACCTCCTGGCAATGCTTGTTCAGAAGCGAGTGCGAGCGAGCCGCCGCCGACAATGGCGAATATGAGAGCGAGAGCGCAGCCGCGCATGGCCATCATGAAGAATCCGTGAGTATACGGAGAGAGGATCTTCTGGGGCATTGATCCGACGGGATGTGTGTGCATGAAAGAGACGAGAGTGTTTTTCATATGCGCCCGCTCTGCTTGGGTCATCGTCACGGACCTGCCTTTATTGAGAATGTCTTCTGTTGTATTAATCATTATATTTTTCTGCTCCGATACTGCGCGCTTTTTCGAGCGCTCTATGCAGACGGACGGAAATATTATTTTCCGATGCGCCGGTTGCGGCCGCTATTTCTTTTATTGATAAGTCTTCGACGTATCTCATAACGAGGACGTCACGGTATTTTTCATCGAGCGCACCGACGATGGCGAGCACTTCTTTGCTGTCGATACTCTCTTCGATCTCCCTTCGTCCGCTTATTTCCTTGTCGTAGCCGTCTTCGATCATTGCGTCGAGCGACGAGGCCTTTTTCTTGCGCCGCCAGTCGATGATGAGGTTGCCGGCGACACGATACAAGAAAGCGCGGAGATTCTCCACTATTTTTCCGCCTGCTATATATTCCCAGACCTTGGTGAACGTGTCTTGCGTGAGGTCGAGCGCCACTTCGCGGTTTGACGTCTGAAAGTAGCAATACCGGAAAATGGCATCATTATAGAGCTCGTAGCCTTTCAAGAATTCTTCTGTTGGATCGTTCGCGTTCATTGGGGAAGACGTATTAGATACATACTTATTACAGGTATTTTCTCATTATACTCCTTATATTTCATATGCAACAAGTGCAGGCGCAACAAGACACTCACGTTGTTCGAGAGTGTCCGTTTTGCCTTATTTTTAAAGGCTTTTTTGGCGTTTTCGTTCCATATCTTTCCCTCCTTCCTTTTTGGCGTAGAGGATAAGACTTGTGAAAATGCAGGCAAGAATGCCGATGGTGACTAATGTTGAGATTTCTGGCATAGGATTATGGGGTTTTATACAATTGTTCGGACTTAGAGACGCATCAGGAAATGAAACCTTACAAAGTCAAATAAGTCCGTATTTTCCGTAAAGTCCCTTATTTTGCTACAATGCCATGTATATGCAATCTCAAAGAAAGCGTGTTGTCATTGTCGGCGGGGGATTTGGAGGAGTTCGCGCCGCGCTCGATCTCGCCCGTCAAAAGAGTCCTGATGTACAGATAACCCTTATCTCCGACAAGCACCACTTCGAATACACGCCGGCCCTGTACAAACTTGCTACGGGACACTCGCCGATGGAAACCTGTATTCCGCTTCGCGAAGTATTTGACTCGTATGACGTCGAGATCCTTATCGACACTATTGCCGGCGGATCAGTCGTCGACAAAATACTCGTCGGAGAGAGCGGTTCGCGGTATCAGTATGACTATCTTGTGCTCGCTCTCGGCAGTGAGACGTCGTATTTCAACGTCCCCGGAATACAGGAACATGCATACAGCATGAAATCCGTTGCCGAAGCGCTCAAGCTCAAACGCCACCTTCACGAACTTTTTAATGTTCCGCTCGATATGTCGAAACGGGATATCATCGCACAATTCCAATTCGTCATCGTCGGCGGCGGGCCGTCAGGCGTCGAGCTTGCGGGTGAAATACGCCGCTATGGACGCAAACTGGCAAAAGCGCATCGGATCTCTCCGAATCTCATCACGGTTGATATTCTCCAGTCTGCTCCGCGATTACTCCCGACAATGCCCGAATCTGTTTCTCATCGCGTCATGCATCGTCTCACCGATCTCGGCGTGAACATATTGCTCAATCATGCCGTCTCTTCCGAAGACGCGAAGGGAGTCTATCTCAAAGATATCGAACTCAATGCGAAGACGATCGTATGGACGGCAGGAGTTCGCGCGAGCCATGTGTACGGCACTATTGCCGGTCTCACACTCGACAAAGGCGGGCGCATACTTGTCGACGAAGACATCCGCGCAAAGGGAACGACTGACGTTTTTGTTGTGGGTGACAGCGCGGCGACTCCGTTTGCCGGTACGGCGCAGACGGCAATCTACGATGGAGGATACGTGGCGCGTGCTATAGCATCTCTCATGCAAGAGAAAACTATTTCAGAATACAAGGCGCGTAAAACTCCCTATGTCGTTCCGATCGGTCCCGGCTGGGCAGTTTTCACCTATAAAAATATCACGCTCTCGGGTTGGGTGTTCTGGTGGCTTCGCGAATTCATCGATCTGAGATTCTTCCTCTCCATTCTTCCGCTGCGGAAAGCCTTCACCGTCTGGCGCGAAGGGGGAGTGCTGTGTGAATCCTGTCCGACATGCGATGAAGCTCAAAAGAGCGCTTCCTGAACCGCTTCTTTTTCTTTTGATTTTTCCTCCAATATCTTTGGAGGTACTTTTTCCGCCGGTTCTTCTGATTCTGCGGTTTTTCCCTCGGCAATTTTCTTGAGAATGAGCGGAATTTTTTTGAAATCATCGGCAAGCGTTTCGCGCATACCGCCGTTATAGAGAGCAGCGGCGGGATGATAGAGCGGAAGGAAATATTCCGCCCTAATATTCGGGAACTTTTTGTGCACGAGTTTGCCGTGGACGAGAGAGATGCGCAGATCAGGGAAGAAATCATTCATTGAATGCCGTCCGAGAAATACGATGAGTTTCGGACGGATCAGCGCGAGTTCGTCATGCAGCCAGGCGCGACAAGCGTCTTTCTCGCTCGGTTCCGGATCGCGATTATTCGGCGGACGATATTTCACGATGTTTGTTATATAGATATTTTCGCGCTTCATGTTGATGCTCTCGAGCATTTCGGCGAGGAATTTTCCCGCCGCGCCTACGAAGGGCCTGCCTTCGAGGTCTTCATTTTTCCCCGGAGCTTCGCCGATGAAAACGATCTCAGCGTTCGGATTGCCGTCGCCGGGGACGGGTTGTGTCGCCGTCTTCTTCAGCTCGCACGTGCAGTTTGCGAACCATTTTTCGTGGAGGGCCTTCAATTCTTCCGTGGTTGACATATATTGATTATTCTAGCATTTGCAGTATACTCGAAGCAAAACACTGTCGACTATGAAAAACTTAAAATTTCCTCCGAAAAAGGTGTCGCTACTCCTCAAAATAGCAGAAGCAGAAAAGAATATTGGCAAAAAAGTTCCCGATACAATACGCTCTGCGATTTTGAAAACCCGGACTCTCCAATACCGTGTCGTTTCGCTACGCGTCTTCTTGGCAGGCCTCGCCTTTGCTCTATGGGCTATGAGTAAATATGCGCCTCCGCTGGAATCAGTTTCAATGATAGCGGTTGTATTTTCCATTCCCCTGATTGTACTTGCGGCTTTTCTTTTTGCGAAATACTCCCTAAAAAGACAGCGCAAGAAAATTTTTCTTTCCGAGAAGGAGAATCCCTGGCTTTTGGATTTTGGCAAACAATATGAAGATTCAGAAGAGAATGCCACCGCAAGGATAGAATGCTATTTCGAAAAGATGAAGGAAGAACCGCAAGCGAAAAAGAACCCCATCTTACGGCAGATTCTCGCTTTCGAACGCATCGTATCCCGCACATTTGACTGGCTTTGCCCCGTTATGTTCGCTGCCTTAGTTGCATTGATTGCTAACAGTGTCGTTCACAAGATTCACATCGATACTCCGCAGTTGAGCATGATATTTGGTTGGACGGCGGGAGTAGGAGCGGTGTGCTCTGTCATTTTGACGCTCGTAGTATTTTATTTTTCACAGCGCTTGAATAAATTGAGTGCAGTGTTCAAGGTAACGTATCGCACCGAGCTCCTTGAACTTGGTGCGAAAATGGATGACAAATCCGAGCATACAGAAGACAGAATCAATGTAGGCCTGCAGCAAATAGGACTACTGAAATAAGAGTAATAATGAAATGAAAAAATGGCTCCTCGCTTTTAATTTGAGGAGCTATTTTTTTTGTATATATTCCAAAAAGTCTTATAATGGGGGAATAGTCGATTAACTAATGAAGGCTTACAATACTATGAACAAACACTATGTATGTACGGGCGGATGCAATGGAGTTTCGACCGTTCCGGGAACCTGTCAGTCGCCGACATGTGCGAAGCACAATGAACCGCTTGTCGAATGCAATTGCCAAGACGGTATGCACGAAGGTCTCGTTACCGGTTGCGTGAACTGCGGAAAACTCTGCAAAATAGACGGCACGTGCGAGATGGAGCCGTATAAAGAAGAATTGCAATAACAATGTGCATAAAAAAAGACCTCACGATTTTGCGGAGGTCTTTTTTTATTTTTCTTCAGAAAGAATTAATTCCATGTCGGGTCCTGCCATAAATGTTTTTGTACCTTTTGCATGCTTCGGAATAACTTCAGCTTAATGATGTTGAGCGCCGTACCTACTGCACTTGCATCCGAATAAACTGTAGGAACTCTCACAGAAATGGGGAATATTTCCTTCTCGCAGATAACTTCGATATCCTTTTCGTCGCTATCCTCTTTGTAGTGGTGAATGATGCGCCAGCCGTCATTGAGTAACTGTTTAAGTGAAGTGTCGCACGGCGGGGTGGTTGTTTGCAGGTACAGTCTTTTGAGGTCTTCGCGTTTTTTAGATTCTGTAAGTAGGTTTTCTGGACTCATGTCTTTAGGATTTTAACTATGATGGTTTAGATTATTTCGGGCTAACTCTAGCATTTTTATCATATTTGTCAAGGTATAATTGGATTTGGAAACCTCGGTATGCTATAGTGGCCTTATGTCATTCAAATCATTCGTAATGAAAAAAGCCCTCCGTCTCAAGGGCGTATCCAAAGATCAGGCTGATGCCATTGCAGACAAGATGGACAACGATCCGCAGTTTGCCGAGACGATGAAATCATTGCAGGGCAACAAGGAAGTCAAAGAACTGTTCGACAAGATTCAGAAAGAGATCGAGGAGAAAAAGAAATCCGGCATGCCCGAAGAATACGCGGCCATGAATGTCATGACGAAGTACAAGGCCCAGATTGCCAAACACAAAGACGCTCTCGCACCGCTCTTCGCTCTGATGATGGGGAAGTAGATTATTAAAAGGTGATTGAGGGGTATTCGAAGATATTTATTAATTTAGTTATATTCCTATGGACTATATCAAAAAAGCTCGGGCATATCTTTATAAACCAATAGATCGCAAGACATATATTCTGTCTCTTGTTGCGGTCAACGCGGCATTTATAATTCTTGCAGCAATTATTATACATCCGCACTCTGCAAATTTGCGTGAGTTGTTT
>CALRHN010000004.1 GCA_943359425.1 Candidatus Nomurabacteria bacterium
GGGAACTTGCCGTCGGGGAAGACGAAGGGGCGAGATGGACGGTTGTATTCGTCGCTGTATCGCTTCCCGTCTTGTGATAATAGATTATGACGTTAATCGTCTCCCCTTGCGGTGCGGAGACGTTCGTCGGCCAACAGTAGTTCGACCCTGTCGGAGTATTTTGGGTAGCGTTGGCGACAGTTGTTGTCGGGCAATCGCTGCCGAGGTTATTAAAGACTGCCGAAGCCTGCGCATGCGGCGCGACGGAAAAAGCCGCCATCGCGATCGCAACAATCAAACCGAGTTTAAGTGTTTTCATCATACATGTATAAAATTAACTGATAACAATGCGTGTACCGTTTCAAAATACACACTTCTCAACTTTCAATCTCGATTGAAAACTGGGAAGTGCGGAGATTTCTTTATTGAAAATCTCCGTATTTACTTCATGCTACAAAAAGAACAAAATTACTTACAGTTTACTTAACTGGTGCTCCGCCGGCCGGATGCCCACCATTGGTATCACCACCAGTAGGAATTCCGCCGGTGTTTTGACCACCTTGGGGAATACCGCCGATAAGCTCTCCTCCCTGAACGTGACCCCCGATAAGCATTCCACCATCAACATGACCTCCGAAAAGCGTTCCTCCACCTGGATGTCCTCCATAAGAAGGAGGTGAAGAATATTGCATCGGCATGGGGGATGATTGAGCCGGCATTGGAGGATTCAACGAATACGAATACCCGTCTTGTTGCACGATAACCGTAGAAGCCGCAACAGGAGGATTGAGTGACTGCGTGAAACCTGTTGTGGTTGCAGTAGTCGTTGTGTTCTGCCCGCAGCAACATGGCGCAATGCTCCACTCCTCAGTCTCTGTTGTTGTGCAGGTCCTGTGATGAACTATGCGTACCAACACATTAGCGACCGTGTCCTTTTTTTCATCCCATGGAACAAAGTCAGGACAAGGATTCACCGGTGCTGGCGGAGAGTACGTCACAGGCGGAGTATAAGTAGTTCCTCCACCTTGGTAGGAGGATGGAGCCGGAGCAGAAAAATGAAACGGGTACCACGTATATACATTGCCGCAATCTCTCGACTCCTGGGGAATAATGTACTTCCCTTTAAGAGGAGCAAAATTCGGGTCGATGCTTGCAATATCAACATCAGTTTCCCTCTCATCAACTTGCCCATACCGAGCTCCGACAGCGTTGGGGTAAGGATTCCGTTTGAGTGGGCTCAGTATATGCGGCCCGCCTACTCCGAGATATCCATATTGAACATTGGGGTCAAGCGTTGGCCCTATATAGGCATACGCATCATGCACAATCTGCGCAGTTGCCCGCGTAAACGTGTCCATCCAATATCCCATTCCGTTATCAGTCCATTCGAACCGAGCACCATTCACCGTGAAATGAAAAATGTTTCTGCATACCTGATTGTCCCACTGGGCCAATGCGGTATATTTGTCATCTTTCGTAATCTTAGGGTTGAGGTGTGCATCAATTGCTTCGACCGTGTAAAATGGTCCCCCGATTGACATGGGGTCTAATGCTTTGGCTTCAAATTTGAAACCGAAGAATGCAAGTGTCCATAGAAGGGTCACTTTTTTGGTAAAGAAGTTGTTTATTTTCATTTTGCGTTAAGTTTAGATATTGTTTACGGAAAAATATATGTATTTAAGATCTTTTAGAATCCAGAAGTTTCAAATGCATTGTATCATAAAAGACCTTTGCTGTCAAGGACTTTTTGAACCTCCCCTTCTTTGCCCAAGAACCCAAAAATGCTTATTTTTCTTGTGTTAAGGGACACGTCACGGTACTATAGAGGGGTGACTATCACCTTTGATGACGAAAAAGAAGAGCGAAAGTTGACAGACTTGAAGAAACAGGAAGAAGAAGACCTCGTCCAAGTCCTCGCCGCTTCGAAATATAATCTCCCCTACGTGAATCTCCTGACGCAGACGATTGAGAACGAAGCTCTTCGTCTCATCCCCGAAGAGAGCGCTCGCGCATTTGAGATCGCGCCCTTCAAACTCGTCGGCAAGACGGCCCACGTCGCCGTGCGCTCCCCTTCGCGGGACGAAGTTGTCGAGTTCGAAAAGTCTCTCGAAGAGAAAGGCTACACCGTCATCGCCTACATGGCTTCGCAACAAAGCTTGGAGAAAGCGTGGGAGCGATACAAAGAACTTTCTTTCGCATCAGAATCGAAAGCCGGTTCACTCGATATTTCCGGCGAGACGCTCGAAGCGCTCGGCAGTGAGATCCACACCATGCTCGATATTCCGCGCATCATCGAGAAATCCGAACAGGAGCACAAGACGCATAAGATCTCGCACCTCTTGGAAATAATTCTCGCCGGCGCCATATCCATCAATGCCTCCGATATACATATAGAGCCGGAAGAATCCCGCATGCGTGTGCGTTTTCGTCTCGACGGCGTTCTGCAGGACGTTCTCTTCCTCAAACTTGATGTCTTTCAGATGATTAACTCGCGCATCAAGCTCCTCTCGGGGCTAAAGCTCACGATCAAGAACAAAGCGCAGGACGGACGCTTCAGCATCATGTTCAAGGAGATCGAGATCAACATCAGAACGTCGCTCATCCCCGGCGCATAGGGCGAATCGATCGTCATGCGTATCTTGAATCCGAAGTCGATACAGGTAAATCTCGAAGACATGGGAATGGATCCGGTTCTTTTCGAAACGGTCCAGCATGAGATCGCAAAACCGAACGGCATGATCCTGCTCACCGGTCCGACGGGTTCGGGAAAGACGACGACCTTGTATGCCTTTCTGCGGAAAATCTATTCCCCCGAAATAAAGATCATAACCATTGAAGATCCGGTGGAATATCACTTGGCAGGCGTCACCCAGACGCAGACCGAAAAAGGCTATACATTCCTCGACGGATTGCGCTCTGCACTGCGTCAGGATCCCGACGTCATCATGGTGGGAGAAATACGCGATTCCGAAACGGCGAAGATCGCCGTCGAGTCCGCGCTCACCGGCCACCTCGTCTTCTCAACGCTCCACACAAACAACGCGGCCGGCGTCATCCCCCGTCTCATCGACCTCGACGTGAATCCGAAGATCATGGTCTCCGCCCTCTCACTCTCCATCGCACAGCGTCTCGTGCGCATCCTCTGCAGCGTGTGCAAGAAAGAGCGCCCGGTGACCGACGAAGAGAAAGCTATCGTGAAGAAAATCCTCGATCACGCAGTCGCCGACGGCAAAGACTTGTCCCGTTATCACGTCGATCCGAATCAAGAAGTGAAGTTATTTGCCGCAGCCGGATGCGAAGCGTGCAATCACACCGGATACAAAGGCCGTATGGGAGTATTCGAAGCGATCAAGACGGATGCCGAAATAGAAAAGATAATTACAACGAATCCATCGGAACGTGAAATAAAAAAAGCCGCATCGCGGCAGGGAATTCTCAATATGCAAGAAGACGGCATCATCAAAGTTCTCTCCGGTGTCACCTCAATCGAAGAGGTGCAGAGCGTTGTTGATCTGCGGGAAGAATATTAATAAAAAATAAGCAAATATAATTTTTAGCAGCGAGGACAATCTGAGCGAAGTGAGTTCCGCAGCAAGAAAAATTATATTTGCTTATTTTTTATTTGATTTCAAGCAGGCACAAAAAAAGAGCATAAATCTCTAAACAATCCTTGTATCACTGTATGATGCAAGTAACAAGATTTTAAAGGATAGACCCAGCGAACCTATAAATAGTGCCAGAACGTCCTTTGCAAACTTATATAACCGCGAGGCTGATTGCTTAGAGATTTATGCCCTCTGTAAAAAACACCAAAGACTATAGTACTATACAAAAAACTAACCGCCTATCTCACTTAGTGGTATACTCGGTGCATAAGCTGTTGATAAATTGCTCTGGGGACAGTCTAGCATAATTTATTGCCCCTGTCAACTCTCTGGCAAAAACAGCCAAATCCATATATGGCAAAAACCGATATAAATCAAGACAAAATAGAGAAAAACGACGAGCTCTTTCTGGACCAAACGCTCCGTCCCAGCGCATGGGACGAATATATAGGCCAGAATACTATCAAAGAGAACCTGAAAATCCTCCTTCAGGCGGCAAAAGAGCGCAACCACCCCACGGAACACATCCTTTTCTACGGTCCTCCCGGCCTCGGCAAGACGACGCTTGCCCACTTGATAGCCCACGAAACGGGCAGACAGATGAAGATCACCTCCGGCCCCGCCATAGAGAAGGTCGGTGACCTCGCCTCTATTCTCACGAATCTCTCGCCGGGCGATATTCTCTTCATCGACGAGATCCACCGCCTCAACAAGATGGTAGAAGAAGTCCTCTACCCTGCCATGGAGAGCGGAATCCTCGACATCATCATCGGCAAGGGTCCGTCGGCGCGCACGATTCAGCTCGATCTGCCGCCTTTCACGCTCGTCGCCGCAACAACGCGCATTGCACTGCTCTCCGCGCCGCTCCGTTCGCGTTTCTCGGGCGGAACATTCCGTCTCGAATTCTATTCCGAAGACGAGATCGCGCGTATCATCGAACGCTCGGCGAAAATTCTCGGCGTCACGCTCGCTCCCGATGCCGTCGGTGAAATAGCGAAACGCGCCCGCTTCACCCCGCGCACGGCGAATTACTTCCTGAAACGCGGCCGTGACTACGCGCAGGTGCACAAGAGTGATCTCGACAAGAAAACGGTCTTCCTCGCCCTCTCCCTTCTCGGCATCGACGAGCTCGGTCTCTCCGACTCCGATCGCATGATACTCACAACAATAATAGAAAAATTCGACGGCGGTCCTGTCGGTCTCAACACCATAGCTGCGGCAACCTCTGAAGAAGAAGCGACGATAGAAGAAGTCGTCGAACCGTATCTCATCCAGCGCGGATTGCTCGAGCGTACTCCACGCGGCAGAACGGCAACAAAGAAAGCGTATGAACATCTTGGTTTCGATTTTCCGAAATCGAGGCAAGGAGAGTTACTATAAGTACATGAGCCACTCGCAATGGGAGAAAAAGAAATACAAGAAAGCGGCAAGCGAAGGCAAGACGAGCAAGTTGTACTCGAAACTCGTTCGTGTCATTACTATGGAAGCCAAGAAGGCAGGGGGCAATAAAGAAGCCCCGGCCCTCAAGGCTGCCATACAGAAGGCCCGCGATGTCGATATGCCGAACGACAATATTGAACGGGCTGTGAAGAAGGCGACGGAGGCGGGAGACGCCATGGAGCATATGACATATGAAGCATATGGGCCCGGAGGCGTCGGCATCGTCATCCAAGCGCTCACGAGCAATAGGAATAAAGCGGCACAGGAAATAAAATTCATTCTCTCGAAGAATGGTTTCGCACTCGGTGCTATCGGATCCGTCACATGGTCATTCGCAAAAGAAGGAACTTCATGGACGCCGACAACGACCATTCCCCTTTCGCCTGAAGACTCTGAACTGCTCGAGAAGATTGTCGACGAACTTGAAGACAACGACGAAGTGCAAGAAATTTTTACGAATGCCGAATAATATGAAACTACTTTCCATCGATCCCGGATTCGAGCGTCTCGGCATTGCCGTCATCTCTTCAGAGAAAGGCAAGCTTACGCTCGCTGCATCCGAATGTTTCAAGACGAGCGCGAAAATACCTTTTGCAGAACGTCTCGCCGCCATACAGGAAAAAGTCGAAGATGTGATCGCTTCGCACAAACCGACGGCGCTGGCCATTGAGAAGCTGTTCTTCAGCAATAACCAGACTACTGCCATGCGCGTCGCCGAAGCCCGCGGTGTCGTCGTTGCGACAGCTGCTCGGCACGGACTCGCCGTCTATGAATACACGCCGGGAGAGATCAAGGTCGCCGTCACGGGTAACGGCGCGGCCGGCAAGGCTGCGGTTATGAAGATGATCCCTATACTGATTCACATGAAAACGGCCTCAAGTTCCGACGATGAGATGGACGCCATAGCTGTCGGTCTCACCTGCCTCGCCCGCGAACGGCTGTAACAGTTTACCCGCACACTAAGTCTGGCATTGTTGCGCTTCGCCTTTTATATATGAGCCTAAAATAAAGACCTCTCGAACTTCCAATGTCCTCCTCAAAACTTCACTCCGCAACGAGGAGCCATGCCAGACTTAGTGTGCGGGTTTATCCACACCTTTTTTCGTGACAGAAAGAAAAGTATTTTGTATCTTGTCTGTAGCAATTGAACAGTTGGTTTTGGGCGGTTTACTAGATTTATATGTTTGATGTATGGCGTACGACGACGAAAATGATCACATACTGATGAATATCGACGAAGACGAATCGGGGCTCCCCGATCCTGATTTTGGAGATGGCCTCGACGGTGATCTCGATGATGCCGACTTTGGTGGAGAGGAAGAAGCTTTGGAAGATTTCAACTAAAAGAAACCCCCGACATTGGTCGGGGGTTTCTTTTTTATTCTGTATCTATCTGTATTTATTTTAGCGTGACCTTGATGAATCGTTTCTTCCCTATCTTATAGACTGCATCTGCAGTTATTGTATGCGCGGGATCAGTGACGGCGGTCTCTGTAGCCAGATCGGATATGGCGCCATCTTCGACGAGGCGACGGAATTCTGTTTTCGATTCGACGAGAGCATTCGCAAGAAGTATGTCGACAAGGAGCACTCCACTCTCTACTGATACTTGCGGAATATTTTCGGGAATGCCTTTTTCTTGGAATTTCTTCACGAAGTCCGCTTCCGCCTCCGTCGCTTTCGCTTCACCGTGATAGATAGCGACGATCTCACGGGCAAGGCGCATCTTCAGGTCGCGCGGATTCACTGTGCTGCCGGCAATTTCTGATTTGATATTCTCCACATCGGCGAGCGGTGTGTATGTCGCAAGCTCGAAATAGTTCGCGATCGATGTATCGGGGACGGACATGACTTTGCCGTACATGTCGGCCGGCGCGTCGGTGATGGCGATGTAGTTATCGAGCGATTTGGACATTTTCTCCTTACCATCCGTGCCTTCGAGAATCTTAAAAGAAAGAACGGCCTGCGGTTCTTTGCTATTCATCTCCATCACATCGCGACCGACGAGCATGTTGATATGTTCATCTGTGCCGCCGACTTCGAGATCGCAGGAACCGTAGATGTTGGCGAGGACGTTCGAGTCGATACCCTGAATGACTGGATAGAGCATTTCGTGCATGAAGATCGGTTCGCCTTTCGCGAGGCGGTCCTGGAACATGTCGCGTTCTATGAGACGTCCGTGCGTGATGCGGCGAAGAACGGAGAGAAGATTGATGATGGAATAATTCGTGATCGTGCCTTTTTGCATGCGCGTTTCTACCCAGGTATTCGCCTTTGCGAGAATATGATTGCCGGGAAGTGGCGGAGTTGTTACGGATTGCCCGCCGGCAGAAATAGTAACTGGCAGACCGTCTTGCGCAATGATATCGTTGACGGAGATGAACCAGTCAGAATTGCGTATCCATGAGAATACTTCGGGCTCTCCGCGGAGAATCTTGCCGACCTGATCGAGATACGTGCGCATGTTCGCCTCGATATCAGCCTGGCTGATCTCAGGACGGATCTTGCTCTTGCCTGTCGGATCGCCGATGAAGCTCGTGAAATCACCAACGAGAAAGATGACTTTGCAGCCGAGGTCCTGGAACTGGCGGAGTTTGCGGAGGATGACGGCGTGGCCGAGGTGGATGTCGGGACGCGTCGGATCGACGCCCCATTTAATCACGATTTTAGCTGGATTCTCGATGAGTTTCTTGCGGAATGCGCCTTGGGGGTCGATGAAAGAGCCCACGCCGCGCGTGAGTATTTCCTCTATTATTTTTTCTTTTGATTCAGCCACGATAGACAATGTACCATATATGCGGCATTTTGTAATGCCCGACGATGATCCGCGTCTCATGGTATGATTAAGCATATGAAACGAACGGACAAGCATAAAATCCTCAAAAACGCCGCCCTGTTCTGCCTCGGCGGCGGATTCATCATTGCGAGTATTCTCACCGTATGGATTGCCACCGTCAAACTCCCGGACTTCAAATCATTCACCGATCGGAAGGTCTCGAATTCGACAAAGATCTACGATCGCACCGGCACGATCGTTCTCTATGATGTGCATCAGGAGTATAAGCGAACGGAAATCCCTTTCGCCGACATGGGCACTGACATAAAAAATGCGACGGTCGCGATCGAAGACTCCGAATTCTACCAGCACCATGGAATACGGCTCAAATCCATCTTCCGCGCAATCCTCTCGAACTTGACGAGCGGCAATCTCACGGGGCAGGGCGGCTCGACCATCACGCAGCAAGTCATCAAGAACAACCTGCTCACCACGGAGCGCACACTGACGCGCAAGCTGAAAGAATGGGTACTCTCCGTAAAACTCGAACGCGTTATGAGCAAAGAGGACATTCTCGCCCTCTACCTGAACGGCAATCCCTACGGCGGAAGCATCTATGGTATCGATGAAGCGGCGCGATCTTTCTTCGGCAAAGCCCCGAAAGACCTCACGCTCGCCGAGTCAGCGTATCTTGCCGCCATCCCGCAGGCCCCGACATATTACTCACCGTATGGAAGCCACAAGGAGCAACTGACGGCGCGCAAGAATCTTGTGCTCTCGCGGATGAAAGAACTTGGATTCATCACTGACGTGGAATATGCGGCGGCAATGGCAGAGCACGTTGTATTCAAAGACCAAGAGCCAACAGGCATCAAGGCGCCGCACTTCGTCTTCTTCATCAAAGATTATCTCGAACAGAAATATGGTGTTGATGAAGTCGAGTCCGGCGGATTGAAAGTTATTACGACGCTCGACTACGATCTACAGAAGAAGGCTGAAGACATCGTCTATGACTACACGAAAGGCCCGAAGACAATTTTTACCGATGAGAATGCTGGTATGGTCGCCATCGATCCGAAGACGGGTCAGATACTCGTCATGGTCGGATCGCGGGATTATTTCGACAAGGAGATCGACGGCAACTTCAACGTCACGACGGCGCGACGCCAGCCGGGATCATCCTTCAAGCCCTTCGTCTATTCGGCCGCATTCAATATGGGCTACACTGCCGAAACGACGCTCTTTGACGTCCCGACGCAATTCTCTGCCGCCTGTGACGCCTACGGCAATCCGATCGGCGGAGCGCACGCGAGTGACTGTTATATGCCGCGCAACTATGATGGATCGTTCCATGGGCCGATGACTTTGCGCCAAGCGCTCGCACGATCGATGAACATTCCGTCGATCAAACTCCTCTACCTCGTCGGCGTTCCCAACGCCATCAAGACAGCGACTGATATGGGCATCACAACACTCACCGATCCATCGCGCTATGGACTCTCTCTCGTTCTCGGAGGAGGCGAGGTAAAGCTCCTCGATATGACGAGCGCCTACAGCGATTTTGCAACCGGAGGATTACGACACCCGTATCAGAGCATCCTCTCCATCACCGACGTCGACGGCAACACTCTCGAATCTTACACTCCGTCCGAGACGCGCGTCCTCCCCGAACAAACTGCGCTCACGATCACAAGCATTCTCTCAGACAACGCAGCGCGTACGCCGACATTCGGTGCAAATTCGAAATTGTATTTCCCAGGACGCGACGTTGCTGTAAAAACAGGAACGACGAACGAATTCAAAGATTCCTGGATCATCGGCTACACGCCGTCGATCACCGTCGGCGCATGGGTCGGCAAGAACGACAATACGCCGATGCCATCAAACGTTCTCGCACACCCCTTCTGGCATGAATTTATGAATTACGTCTTGAGCAAATCCCCTGATGAAAAATTCCAAAAGCCGGATCCGATCGAAGGATATGATTCCCTCTCTCCACGCCTAAAAGGCAGTTGGCTGGGTGGAGAGAGTTTCTTTGTCGATAAGATTTCCGGAGGCCTCGCGACAGCGCTGACGCCGAAAGAAACGAAGGTTGAAAAGGTTCTCACGAATGTGCATGAAATACTGTATTGGATAAACAAAGACGACCCGCGTGGGCCGAAACCGGACCATCCAGAAAATGACCCTGCATTTTACCGGTGGGAAACGGGAGTGGCGAATTGGTGGGCGGCGAATAGCTCAAAATACGCCACGGTGACATCAGCTGACAAGCCGACAGCGTCGGACACCGTGCATACGGAAGCCAACAAGCCCCACCCGGTTATCACATCTCCACAAGAAGGAGTTTCGTACAACATACACAGTCCACTGACCGTAACCCTCTCAAACCAAGGAACCTACCCGCTCCAAAAAGCCGATTTCTTCGTTAATAATATTTATATAGGAACCTCGAGTTCGGCGCCGTTCTCCTTCTCATTCACACCGTTTGATTTGTCACTTGTCGGTAAAACGAATGACTTGAAAGTTGTGGCATACGACAGCGTCTACAACAGTGCAGAAGCAACAGCGACGTTTACTGTTTCCGAATAGTCATTACTCGATCGCAGTTGGAGGGTTTTTCTCATTTCTCGCCAAGTACTCGAGAATAGCATCTTTCTTCATGGTGATCTCATTGCGAACAGCTGGCGTCGCGCGGACGAGGATTTTCTTAGAGACGATGGTGATCTGATCCTGTGAAAGAGATACACGAGCGACTTCTTGTATGGCCTTTAAAACCTCTTCTTTTTGATTGCCGCGCTCGAGTATGCGCTCATAGAATTTCCCTAAAAGCCCTTTGATTTGACGCATAGTATTAACGATTCATCGGCATCACAAGGTATGTAAATGAGTTATCTGAAACGCCGCGAATGATGATTGCTTTATTATTCCCCGAGAAGCCTATGGAGATACTGTCTTGTGGAATTACCTGGAGACAATCGAGGAGATATTTATAGTTGAGGCTGACTTCAATATTCTCTCCTGAGAGTGCACCGGCGAGAGTACTAGTGCTTTCCCCAACATCAGTGTTCTTTGCCTTGAAGGCGAGGAGTTTTTCTTTAGGCTTCACCACAAGGGTGATTTGATTGAATTTATCAGAGAAGATATTACTGGTTTTTAAAACCCCAAGAAGGTCTTGTTTTAAAACCACAACATCGGTTGTTTGAGTTTTCGGCATGATCTGTTTGTAATCAGGGAATGTGCCGTCAATAAGGCGTGAGGTGATATAGGTTGAACCGAGTGAGAACGCTATTTGATTCTTCGTCATCTCAATGCGCATTTCTTCATCTTCCCCGTCAAAAACACGGAGTATTTCTGTTGCATTTTTGATTGGGATGATGATTGTGGGGATTGGACTTTGTGTTTTTATTTTTACCTTCTTCTCTGCGAGGCGGAAGGAGTCTGTTGCAACAAAAACAAACATATCATCTTCGGGGTATATATAAATACTTGCTATTTCTGGTTTGCCTTCGGAAATAGAGGCGGCATAGTATACATTTTTGAATCCTTCAATAAATTTCTTTGAAGGAATACTTATTACTTCTCCAGAGACCCGGGGAATAGTTGGGAAATCATCGTGGGGGTAGTTTTTTACGATCGTCTTACTATTTTTTGTTGTAATTAAAAGATTATCATTCTCTAAAGAGAGTGTGGTTTGTTCTTTTGGATTAATACTGGAGAAAAAATTCCCTATCACATCGGCTTTTATAAGGGCCACTCCTTCTTTCTCTATTTTTGCGGGGATTTCTATTTCAATACCGAGATTGAGGTTGGTGGCGCGTATTTTTAATGATTTACCTGACGCGACAAGAAGTATTGATTGGAGGGCGGGCAAGGTAAGATTCTTACTCGTCACTCGAGCGGCATTTACGATCGCATTTTTTATTTTTTCAACACTACATTCTAGTTTCATAATATTAGTATTTTATTTATTTAAAAAATCTATTATTACTATTACAACAGTGGATTATGTTAATAACTGTTTTATTCTTATACACCAACTTAATAATAATATATTTACTAGTTCTTATAATTAATAAACCAGTAATTAATAAATTCTAATCTCTAAGCTTTATTTTTTATCCACATACTTAATAATCAATCCACAAACATACTCCCTGTTTATACACACCTATTTAAACAAAGCCTTAATCTGTTCCAACTCTTGGCTCAATCCCATATCTTTTTTCAAATCATTCTTAATCTTAAGGTATGAGTGGATAACTGTTGTGTGGTCTTTACCACCCAGTTTTTGTCCAATGAGTGGGTAAGAGATATTAAAGTCCTCACGTAGGATATACATGACTATCTGGCGAGCCTTCACTATCTCTTTCCGCCGTGTTTTCTCATAAATACTCTCCTCTTCTATGTGATAGAAATCAGCTATTATCTTCACCACATCTTTCACTGAAACACTCTTTTTAGCCTTAATATTATTCTTAAGGAAGGTTTTTATCTCTGTGACTGTTAAGGGTCTGTTTTTAAGCTGTGTCTGGCAGATGATAGTGTTGAGACTTCCTTCGAGTTCGCGGATATTCCCCTGGAGAACTTCGGCCACATACTCGATTATCTCATCAGGGAGGAGTGAGCGGTATTCCCCTGCTTTTGCCTTCAGAATTGCGACACGGGACTCGTATTCAGGTTCGCCGATATCAAGGATCATTCCTTGTGCAAAGCGTGATTTCAGGCGCTCCTCGAGGCCAGGGATGTAGTTGGCGTGTTTGTCAGACGAGAAGATGATCTGACGGTTGTTCTCATAGAATGCGTTAAAGAGGTGGAAGAGTTCTTCTTGGATCTTCTCCATCTTGCCGACGAATTGGATGTCGTCAATGATGATGACATCGTATTTGCGATATTTTTCCTTGAATGAATTCGCCTTACTCGCTTGGATGGCATTGATGAAGTCCGTCGCGAAACGTTCGAGGGTTATGTAGAAAACTTTTTTCTCCGGGTATTTCTCTTTGATTGTGTTGCCAACGGCTTGGATGAGGTGTGTCTTACCGAGGCCGGTGTTGCCATAGACGAAGAATGGATTGTAGGTCATTCCCGGAGTCTTGATGATGGCTTGTGCAGCGGCATAGGCGAATTCATTGAAACGGCCGACGATGAATGTGTCGAATGTATAGCGCGGATTCAAATTGTCGTCTTTGTTGATGTAGAGGTCTTGTAAAGGCAGCTCTTTGTTGATGAGGAGTTTATTGATCGGAGCAACTTCCTCTGCTTTCTGTTTCGATTCGTTCTTCGCGATGACATACTCGGCCCCACGAACGTACTCGTAGTTATTATTGAGGACGCGCATGATAAGTTTGCTGTATTTGTTGAGGAGCCAGTCTTTGACGAATTCGTTCGGGACGCCGATCTGTATGACGCCGCCGTCTTCTTTGAGAATAAAGGTATTCTTGAACCAGGTGCTGAAATTGGCCTTGGAGAGTTCGCCTTCTATTTCGAGCAAGCATTTGCCCCACAGTTCTTTCGTATCCAACATAAGAGTAGAGCCATTATAGTACTGAACCGAAAAAGGCAACAATGCGGATATATCAGTAATCTGTTAATAAGCTGTGGATAGTGTCCAGCGCACATGGCAAAAAGGCTTTTCTTGAGGTCCTCGCCCGCCTGCCGGACGGGCAGGGATCTCCTTACCGCGCTCGGCCAGACCGTCAAGAAAAGCCTTTTTGCCATGTGCTCCCCGTTGATTTATTCGTCCATTTGGTATACACTCTCCACATGTCTCAAACATATAAGCCAAAGAAGCGAAAGCGCGCAACCACGCACGGATTCCTCGTACGCTCAAAATCAAAG
Organism: Candidatus Nomurabacteria bacterium; assembly: GCA_943359425.1. Taxonomy (GTDB): domain Bacteria; phylum Patescibacteriota; class Minisyncoccia; order Phycocordibacterales; family UBA9973; genus CALRHN01. The sequence goes on from CALRHN010000004.1 coordinate 13,636, forward strand.
ACGGGCAAGGCAGTTTTGCTTCGCCGCCGCCGCAAGGGCCGCAAGAAGCTCTCAGTCTAAACGACTTTCCTCTCATGTTTTCAAAAGAAAAGCGGGTGTCACGGTCACTTTTTACGAAAGTTTCGAGTAAAGGGTCATCCGTTTCGACCCCGCTTTTTTCTGTGCGCATCTCCCCTGCGACAGATAACAGGTACAGCGTTGTCGTATCAAAGGCCGTCGGGAAGTCCGCTGTCGTGCGCAATACAGTCCGCCGCCGCGTCTATGCTGCTCTCCGCGCCGCTCCCGTGCCCAAGGGTCGCATCTGCATCGTCTATACGAAGAAGCCGATCGCCAGTGCATCCTATAGAGATATAGCTGACGCTATACAAAAAGTTTTCAGATGAAGAAAATATTTCTCATCGCCATACGATTCTATCAGGCCACTCTCTCCCCCGATCACGGCGTGCTCAAACGCATCGGTCTCATTCGCAAACCCGTCTGCGCGTTCTACCCGACGTGTTCGGAGTATACATACCAAGCGATTGATCGCTATGGTGTCGGTATCGGCATATCTAAAGGCATGGCGAGAATTGTTCGGTGCCATCCCTGGCAGAAGAATCACCTCGACCCACTTCCCTAGTCTTGTGGTGGCCGTACCCGCACACTCGCTTGTTTGCAAACAACTGAGTGTGCGGGTATACTCAATGGATGATTCACACGATTTGGACGCTCATATTTTACCAGCCGCTCTATAATGGGCTCATTTTTCTCGTCTCAATAGTTCCCTTTGCCGATGTCGGTTTTGCCGTCATCCTTCTCACACTCATCGTCAAGACCATACTCTTCCCCCTCACGCAGAAATCTATCGTCAGCCAAATACAGCTGAAGAATCTCGAAGGCGAGATCGCCAAGATCAAGATCGACTACCCCGACAAACAAGAACAAGCCAAGCGCACATTTGCGCTCTACAAGGAGAAGAAAGTAAGTCCATTCTCTGGTTGCCTCCCTCTCTTGGTTCAACTCCCTATTCTCATTGCTCTCTATCTCGTTTTCCGCACCGGTCTTACCGCCGCAGGCGTGCCCGCGCTATATTCTTTCGTTCATATGCCGGTGACTCTCCACACGCATTTCCTCGGCCTCATCGAGATGAGCGGCAAGAGCATTGTTCTCGCCCTTCTCGCCGGTATTTCCCAGTTCATCCAAGTGAAGCTCATGACGCCTCCAGGAGCTCCTCGCCCCGCCGATGCCAAGCCTGACTTCAAGGCCGATCTCTCGCGCAATATGCAGACGCAGATGAAATATGTCTTGCCGGTGATGATTGCCTTTGTCGCCTACCAAGTCTCCGCCGCCGCAGCGCTCTATCTTGTCGTCAACAACATCTTTGCCATTGTTCAAGAACGCGTTGTCCGACAACGCTTCAAAAAGGCGCAGCCGACAGTCACTGTCATCGCCTAGAGGTGTTCATTGACCCGTACACTAATTCTGGCATTGTTGCGCTTCGCTTTTGTCTGTATCGCCACAGTATACAAACGTAATAGGCATAAGTATTATGCTTTGAAAATCTCGACTCGCAACAAGAAGCGATGCCAGATTTAGTGTACGGGTTGACTTTGGGCCAAAACCGCCTAGAATGGGCGCATACGCACTATTTATGGATCAATCAACCATCAAAAAAATCATAGAGGAACTTTTCGAGAGCGGCAGTTTCGACTTGGCCGGGGTTGAGGTCGATCACGATGAAGACGTCGGCATCATGCGATTCAAGATCGATACGAAAGACTCACGATTTTTCCTCGCCGCAGGGGGCGAGCCACTCTTTGCGCTCAACGCCGTTCTTCGCCGAATCATTGAGGGCAAAACGCCCGAAGGGCAGACAAATCCGACATCATTTATCCTTGATATTAACGATGTGCAGAAGAAACGGATCGACAGTTTGAAAACGATCGCACACATGATGAGCGAGCGCGCTAAATTCTTCAAGGCGAGCGTCAATCTCGACCCCATGCCGGCACATGATCGCCGCATCGTGCATGAATTTCTCTCGAAAAAGTCCGATCTCATGACCGAGTCTGCAGGTGTTGGACACGATCGTCATATTGTCATCAAGTACGTCGGTACGGAAATATAATTCCCCCTTCTTTATCGAAGATCGAGACTCCAGAGCATGGAGTCATTTTTATTTATGAAAAAGAGATAGTGTCCGAGGTCGTCTATAAATGGCGTCGAGACATCGAGACTCTTCCCGGCAACAGTTACCGGCTCGGCGAGCATTTGGGTTGCGGTAGAGTTTTTCCCGATACTGATCTTCCATAGATTGTCGTTGAAGGATACGAGGCCCTGATACCACGCATCAGGATAGAGTCCTGCAGGTACTTGATCGCTCGATCCGCAATACGCGGCAGTACTGTCTTTGCTCCAGACGCACTTCTCTGGCAGTGTATTGAGTCCGAGCGCATAACTCTTGCCCGCCACGCTGTCATAGAGAGATAAGGTAGTTCCATTTGCCCTGCTTGCCCCATAGAGGATGAGTTTGCCGTTCGGACTTGCGAGCGTCGTGAGTCCGGCGATATTGCCGAGGAGTTTTTGCAGAATGCCATTCTTCTGACTGATGCTGTAAGCGTAGCCATTTGCAGAGCCGGATGGTTTCGTAGTTGCTGTCATAAGGAGTGTCCCCGGCCATGAGAGCGTCCATTCGGAAAATGGTGATCGCAGGATCTGTGCCCGCTTTGTTCCATCGAAGAGTGCGCTCGTGATGACTGATCCATCAGGAGTATCTGATACATATACTATCTTTGTGGTATCAGGGGACACGGCAAGAGAGCGTATATTCTCAGGAAGAAATGTGCCTTTGAGCATGCCGAATGTTTCTACGACGGGAGTTCCGTCCTGCGTAGTCGCAACAGGAGGCGGAGGGATGATGGCGCCAGTAAATGTCTCAATCGTCTGATTGTCGTCTTTGAGATAGCGTAAGATCAAAGAGTCTCCGTTGTTGCCGAAGAATGCTTCAGCGATGCGAGGGATTGTCGTATTTGAAACGCGTGTCTCTTTGTTGTCTTCCATAACGGTTTCGTACACATGTGCAGTGGCGCGTTCAACATAACGGACTGCAGTTACTGTTTCTGTCGGCACCGGTGGTGTTTTTACCGCTGTTTTCTTCGTCGGTGTTTTTGGGGCAGGTGTCGTTGTTGCAGTAGGAGCGGGGGCCGTTTCTACCGGAACGGTATCTGTCTTCACTAGTATCGGACGCACACGGCTGAATGCTATCCCTCCGGCCACAGGAGACGAGGATATCTGGCGGAGTTTCGGGAGAGATGTTGTTGTAGGGGTTGAAGAAGAAGTTCCTGTAGCGTCTCCTGTTGTCGTGGCAGGAGTTGTTGTCCCTGTATTCTGCCCGCTCCCCTTCCCGAATGGGAAGAAGTCGCTCAAGGTTACGGGCGCCTTCGTGCCGTCGGCGTTTTTCTTGCCGGAAGAAACGATGCCGTACCATGTGACGAGCGCCATGAGCACGAGGACGACTATTCCGATGATGAGATATTTTCTGGGCATGATTATTTCCAATCGCACGGAGTTTTGTAGGAGTACCCATTCCCGTCTCGTGCCGTATTGCATGTCGCGAGGTCTTTGTATCCGCAGTAAGGGAAGAGTGGAGAAAAACTGTTCGACGAAGTGCCTCCTTTGAAACAATATTCGATCGGGATGATATGTGTTGTCCTCTTTCTATAACTGTCGGGGAGAGCCATCGGCGCAGTCGCCTTGCCGGGGGCAGTTCCTCCGTGAGAATCGATGAATTTTCCGCCGCCCAAATACATATATGCGTGTCCTATAACTCCCGCCCCCGATACTGTCGGCCAGCCGAGAACGTCGCCAGGGATGAGCTCTTTGCCGTTGAACTTTGTCCCCACGAAGCTTGTAGGGGTTGCTAACGGGATGGCACCACTGCCGCCGTTATTGAATATCGCGCTACTGCCTCCGCTAGCGATAGGCGCTCCGGCGCATTGGCGCATGGCGTCGGTGAATCCCGTACAGTCGAATGCCACGGTGCTGTTGCCGGAGGCATCGACGGGGCCTTGGCCGCCTTTGCCGCCCCAGACATAGCTGACTTTGTTCGCATAACTGGTCGCGATGGCGGCGATCCCGTTCGATGCGCCTGTCCCCGGGCAGATCGTACCGGCCGGATGGAATTGGACGGAGTTGTCGAGTACGGGGGTGTTTGAAAATGTCGACGCGGCCAGCTGATTCTCCACCTGCAGAGTCGCCTCACTGATGGAGATATTCTGGCGGACAAGACTGGAACTGATCGTATTCAAGATCGCATACGAGCCGAGAGCGAGAATGAGCCCGAGAACTGCATTCAGGATTCTTTCCTTCGCATGCTCTTTGCCACTGATGGCATCAGTCGACATGTACTGGATGCCGGCGATGACGAGCATAAGGACGGCGAGCATGCCGCAGATACCTATGATGAGCCTGATGATCTTGTTCATGTAACAGCCGAGCGAGGTTATGTTGTCGGGATTCTTCGCGTCACACTCGGTGTCGGTGCTCGATGTCAGAGAAACCTTTGTCCCGATCTGTGGCAATGGCTGGAGGAGACAGTACTCCCCCGGGCCTTCAACACATCCCGTTGTCGGGTTTGTCGCGCCTGGAGTTATGACAACCGGAGCCGGGGGTTTGGTCGCTGATTGCGCGCATTGAGTGATTGTGGCGAAAGCTACCGGTACAAGCAGAGCGCTATTAACATAGGTAACGCCGTCACCCGAGGGATTGGTGATAGCACTTCCTCCCGATGCCAGTACCTGATCTCGATGCTGTTTACAGATATCTTCAGTGTCATAAGGTCCGGCGACTGATGATGTGCCTGTGGCAAAACTAGCTGTGTACCACCAGGGGATGACTGCCGGGACGGCAGGAGTTGTGAATGAGGGGAGATTGTACACTTTGTTTGCAGTGGTGTCGGTAACCTTGACTGCATAGACGGATTCGGGGACAAGGCCGTCAAATGTTTCCGACCATGAGATCGGAGTGCTTCCCGTCGTCGGTCCCAGTGCGGTTGGGCCCGCAGTCTTCGGCTGGGCACTGCCACCGGAGATTGTCGTTGTAAATGAATGTGATGCGGTGAGATTTACTACAGAGAGAAATATCTTCGCTGTCGTTGCTGTCAGTTCCGGATTCGCTGGCTGGGTGACATCGGTGACGGCGGCAAAGATGAATTGGGAGGTAAAAAAGGAAGAAGCGAAGACTATTCCGAGAATTATTTTTTTGAAAAGTGATGGCATATTATTTTTTATGTATCTGCACAGTCATCGACGCACCCGCTTTTTGGAATAATTTTGCCAGATGAATGATATCTAAACTGATTGATGCTGTCCCTTCACTAGTTCCATCCGAATGCAGGACGAGTGTGTTCTTGTTTTCTGGTGTTGTGATACGCTTGTCGTTAATAGCCCAGACATATTGGAGTGCCGAGCTCCCTGAATCTCTAGGAGAGAAAGAGAAAGGTTCTGCAATAATTGAACCTTCCGTTCCAGATAGAGAAAAGCTTGTAGTGAGATTTTTATTATAAAGGATGCCCATAGCCGGGTTGTTTTCATAAAAAAGAATTTTGGGCTTGGTCGGCATTATTGTTATTTGACTCTCTGCGGCTGTGCTGTTGTCGATCGTTGTCGCATCCACGCGAACGGTTTCGCTGTTGTTCAAGTAACTCATGGAAAACGAGAGCGCATTCGGAGCTCCCTCGGAGTCATTGGCTACGGTGGTGTAGTTGCGTTTCCACGCGTACACGAAATTCGCAGGATTTGATCCCAGACCAGCGTTTATGGAAGGAATAGCCACAAAGCGGAGCTTGGCTTCCGATGCAGGAAGAGCCTTCCCCCTATAAAATGGAGGGACGTATGAGTCAGGAGCTTCCCAGAGCAGGTCGACTTCGGCTGGAGCGAGAATGATCTGTTTCGTGATCGGAGTTCCGTCGGAGAGGATGATGTCGGCGATGATGTTTGTCGATGATCCGACCGATCCTGTTGTTGTCGTCAATTCTTTTTTCCCCATGCCGGAGAGTACCACTTTGCCGTTCACAGTCCAGCGGATAGTGGCGCGGGTGAGATCAGTTGAGTAGCTCGAAATCGTTACTGTTACGTCTTGGAATGCTCCTGGTTTCTCCGGAGTAATTGCCACGGAAAGGTCAGCGTCCGTTGCGGCGAGATCGGCCCTTGCAGGCAGAGCAAAAGAACCAAGAATGGCGAATATAACGAAACTGGCGAGCGATGCTTTCGCGATTATTTTCACTCCCCTATTATAGGACAAACGCCCGCACACTGCCAGTGGGCAATGTGCGGGCGAAGTCTTTAGTCGTTAGTACTTAGTCTTTAGAAAAGAAAATGCCGACGGTATTCTGCTAAAGACTATAGACTAAGAACTATAGACTATTTATTTTCCGCTTCGGCGAGGTCTGTCTTGGCTTTCTTGATGGCGAGGACCTGCGATGGATCGCTTGTGATGATCTGGTCTTCTGTATAGGAAGAAATGACCTTGATGGCGACGTGCTTGAGGCCGGCGAAGAAGATGCCTTCTCCAACGTTGGATTCGAGGAGGAGGTATTTCTCTTCGTCTGTGAGATTGAACGTTTTTTGCAAGAGATCGACGGTTGATGGCGACTGTTTCAGGAGTATTTGAATGGACGAGTTTGTTACGATCGGCACGCCGTAGGGGCTCTTCATGAAGTCGCCCACGTCCTGCGTGATGGTGGCGAGCCCGAGATAATATTTGCGGCCGCGCTTGGCGATGGAGTAGAGGAATGATGCCGTGTCGTCGCTCTTCATCATCCACCATGCCTCGTCCACGACGAGGAGACGCTTCTTCAAGTTCTTCCTCACGGCATTCCAGATGAAGTGGGTGACGATATACATGGCGACCGGCTTGAGCTCGTCTTCCATGTCGCGGACGGAGAAGACGACGAATTTGCGGTTGATATCGACGTTCGACGGCTTGTTAATGAATCCGGCCCAGCTTCCGCGCGTATATTTCGTGAGGCGCGAGAGAATGGACTCGCTCCCCTCCATGCCGGAGAGGACCATTTCGAAATCCGACATCAGTGGCGGCTCGATATTTGAGAAATCAGATTCGGCAGTGATGTCCTTAATCGCATATGTTTCCGTGATGGCGCGGTCGACGAGAGAATCTTCTTCCGGCGTGAGGCCTCCGAGCATGATGCGGAAGAGTCCGACGAGGTTGATCGTGTTAGAACGTAGGACGTCGGCAGCCGTCTCGTCTTCGCGCGCGACTGGCAAGTCGAAGGGGTTGATATGGTTGTCGGAGGAGAGTGAGATATTGAAATAACGACCACCGACGGCTTCGGCGAGATATTCGTATTCGCGTTCAGGGTCGATGACGATGACTTCGGTGTCGAACATGAGCGTGCGGATGATTTCGAGCTTCGTCATATAGGATTTACCCGAACCTGATTTCGCGAAGGTGATGGAGTTGTAGTTCTCCATCGAGAAGCGGTCGAAGATGACGAGCGAGGAGTTGTGGCGGTTTACACCATAAAGGATGCCTTTATCGGAGGTGAGGTCGAACGATACGAATGGGAAGAGCGATGAGAGCGGTTCGGAATTGAGTTTCTGATGGACATTGAGCATGTCATTGCCGATCGGAATGACGCTCTTGAAGGCTTCTTCCTGCTGGAATAGAGCCGGTTTCAGATAGACGAGTTTAGACTCGAGAATGGATTTGATCTCGTTCTCGATCTTGAAGAGCTCGTTCTCATTGTCGGCATAGATCGTGATGTAGAGGCCGACTTCGAACATTTTCTCCTGTGCCTGCTGGAGAGAATCGCGCAGGCTCTCGAGATCGCGGTAGGCCGTGTCGAGCATGGGGTCGCGAACGAGACCTTTCGCTTCACGGGCATTGATCTGGCTCTGCACTTCGGCGACTTTTTTCTGGAATGTGCGCAATACTTTCGCCGTCTCGATCGGATGGATGAAGATCGAGACGTCGAATATTTTGTCGAGGTTGATGACAGGCGAGAACCAGTTGTCGGTCAGAAAGCGCGGGTAGGAGATGACGAAGAATGTCCGCGCGATCTTGTCACCGAGATTGAGCGCCTTTGGCTCGACTTTGAGAGCGGACGGCGCGATGATGTCTTGCAGTTCGAGCGTCGCCGCATCGTAGATCTCCTGCGGCAAGACGGGCAGGATCTGATTCCCCGCCGGCATGGTCTTTGGTTTTTTCTTCCCGAATAATGTATCAATGATTCCCATAATATTATTTCAATTTGATCGAGGACTGGATATCTCCCGGATTGAATGTCTTGTAGAAAAGTTCAATGACTTCTTCAGTGCCCAACTGCGCCGTACGCACGCCGATGCGGGAGAGTCCCTGATCTATGACGCCGCCGCGCTGCTCAAGCTGAGCGCGTTTATCTTCAAAGTCGCTCTCTTCCGAGGCACGTTTCTCCGTCGTATCTTTCTTGCCGGGGAAGAAGGATTTCATGAACCCTTTCTCTGCCGTCGCTGCAGCTGCGGAATATGGCACGACTACAAAGAAACTCTTCGTCATGATATTGACCTGCTCGGTGAATGTCTGGATGAATTCGATGTATTCTTTCGTCTGGACCTTAAGGAGTGGTTCGAGCTGTTCCTTCATGCGCGTCTCGAGCATGAGGAGGTAAGGTTTGATGTCGAGACGACGCGACTGCACGACGATCTGCGTCGAGAAGTCGAGCGAGTTGAGAAAGGTCTGGAATTGCGCGATGGTTGC
>CALRHN010000005.1:0-355 GCA_943359425.1 Candidatus Nomurabacteria bacterium
CGGCATACGCGTGCTCTGTCTCGCCGACCGCCGCTATGTCGACGATATGACATTCACGAATAGCCGCAAAGCCATCCGCATGATCTTTCGTCAGTACAACGATCCGGATACGCAAGGTTTCAAGCGTATTCATTCGACGCAGTACGACTATCCGTGGGCCGATCCGACGGGCAAGGCCTTGCCCAAGATCAAGAACCGCATGCTCTCCTGGTATCGCAAGCGCATTTTCTTCCATCCGCCGTTCTGGCATACGTTTCTCTACAGCAGGCTCATAGAATTCTTTTATCCGTCTCACAAGCCGCAGATGTTCGTTTTGAATACAGAAGAACTCGCCACTATTTTCCATTTCCCTGGC
>CALRHN010000005.1:365-19849 GCA_943359425.1 Candidatus Nomurabacteria bacterium
CGCAGACGCCGACATTGGCGCGTATCGAATCTGCGACCGCCAAGCCGCCGCCGAATCTTCCCATCTAATCTATGTTTTCACCTCGAGAGGACAATCTGGACTACGCGAGAAAGCTTTTCTCTGCGCCTTTTTCCGCCTCGTCGCGGACACCGCGCAAGAAAGCTTTTGTATTCCTGTTCGCCGTTCTCACCGTCATATTCGTCGGATATTTTTTCTTTCTTCGTGCGCCGGCTGGATTCCCAACAGGAACTATTTTCACCGTGAGTCGCGGTGCATCACTTTCGCTCGTCTCGCGCGAATTAAAAGCGCAGTCTATCATCCGCTCGCCGGTGGCATTCCAGTTCTTCGTCATACTCTATGGTCGCGATCGGGCCCTTTTGCCGGGAGATTATCTGCTCGACAAGAAGATTTCCGGATACGGGATCGCGAAGAGGATTGCCCACGGGCAGTATCATATTGCCCAGATCAAGGTCACTTTGCCCGAAGGTCTGACGACGAAGGAAATGTCTGCTGTTCTTGCAGGGAAAATTCCCGGCTTTGATCCGAAAGTTTTCGCAACACTCACCAAAGGTCGCGAGGGCTATCTCTTTCCAAATACATATTTCTTCTTCCCGAAAGTGACGACGGAGGAAATCGCCCTTATGCTCGAGAATACGTTCACTGATCGTATCAAACCTCTTCTTCCTGACATTGCGAAGAGTGGGTGGACCGAAAAAGAGATCATCACGATGGCATCCATCGTCGAGAAAGAAGCGGCAGGCTCCGACGATCGCGCAACAATCGCCGGCATTCTTTGGAAGCGCATCGGGCAGGGGATACCGCTCCAAGTCGATGCGACATTCATCGCCATTAACGGCAAGGAATCGAGCGAACTGACGAAGAACGATCTCCTCATCGACTCGCCGTACAACACATACAAATACAAAGGCCTTCCGCCTGGTCCTATCTGCAATCCCGGCACGCTTGCCGTCGAAGCCGTGCTCCATCCGACCGAGAGTCCGTACTTTTTTTATCTTCACGACAGTCATGGTATGATTCACTACGCAAAAACGTTCGAAGAGCATAAGGCCAATAAGCTCAAGTATTTATAATGACCACAGAGTATTACACAACTATCGGACTCGAGATTCACGCCGAGCTCAAAACGCTCACGAAGATGTTCTGCGCGTGCAAGAACGACCCGGACGAAGAGCGCCCGAACCACAACATCTGTCCCGTCTGCATGGCCCATCCGGGAACTCTTCCCGTCCCGAATCGCGCCGCTGTCGAGCATGTCATCCGCGTCGGACTCGCCGTGGGCGGAACGATTGCCGATTTTACGGAATTCGACCGCAAGAACTATTTTTATCCCGACATTCCGAAAGGCTATCAGATATCGCAATACAAATATCCCATCGTTTCCGGAGGGGAAGTCGCAGGCGTGAAGATCACGCGTATCCATCTTGAAGAAGACACAGGCACGAGCAAACATGACAAAGGCGATTATTCTCTTGTTGACTTCAACCGCGCCGGCGTTCCTCTCATGGAACTTGTCACCGAGCCCGTCATCCATTCTCCGAAACAGGCAGGGGATTTCGGGCGCGAACTCCAGCTCCTCTTGCGCTATCTCAATGCATCCGAAGCGAACATGGAGAAAGGCGAGATGCGCGTCGAGCTCAACATATCCGTCTCTGCCGATCCGAAAGTTTTCGGCACGAAAGTCGAAGTGAAGAACATCAACTCCTTCCGCGCCGTTGAACGCGCAGCAGAATTCGAGACGAAGCGCATGATCGAACTGATCGAATCCGGCCGTGGTGCAGAAATAGTGCAAGAGACGCGCGGATGGGACGAGACGAAGAACAGCACATTCTCGCAGCGGAGCAAGGAGAATAGCGAAGACTATCGTTATTTCCCCGATCCCGATATTCCGAAATTCAAGCTCTCCGAAGTTTTCAATCTCGACAAAATGAAAGGCGAGTTGCCTGAACTCCCCTCGGCAAAGCGCGCCCGCTATCGAGACATGTTCGGCATCAAAGATGAAGATATTGAGAGTTATGTGAACGACTTTACGCTCGCTGCATTCTTCGAAGACGTCGTGAATGTTCTCCATGCGGACAAAGAGAAAGTGAAACTCGCTTCCAACTACGTCACGTCCGACCTTGTCGGTCTCATGAAAAAGGACTCGAATATCAAACTCCCGCACGCGCATCATTTCGGCGAACTCATCGCCATGCTTGCCGACGGCAAGATTTCTTCGCGCGCCGCGAAAGATCTCATCGCCATCATCGTCGTTGAAGATATTTCTCCGATGAAAGCCGCTGAAGAGCGCGGACTCCTGCAGAAGAGCGATGCCGGCGCAATCAAAGCTCTTGCCGAGAAAGTCATCGCCGAGAATCCGAAAATAGTCGCCGATTACAAGGGCGGAAAGGAGACTGCCGTCATGGGTCTCGTGGGCGCCGTCATGAAGGAATCGAAGGGAAGTGCGAACCCCCAAGTCACAAAGCAATTATTAATAGATTTGTTACAATAGCCGGTATATGAATACTCAACCAATTCGTGTCGCAGTCAACGGTTTCGGGCGCATCGGTCGCGCATTTTTAAAAGTCGCTTGGGAACATCCCGAGCTTGAAGTCGTCGCTGTGAACGATTTGGGTTCTCTCGAATCTCTGACCTATCTCCTCAAATACGACACGGTCTATCGCAAATGGAATCACGACGTGAAGAACGACGGCAAGGATATCTGGGTGGATGGCAAACAAGTTCACTTCATTTCGGAGAAAGACACGACAAAGTTGCCATGGAAGGATCTCAATATCGATGTCGTCGTCGAATCGACCGGACTCTTCACGTCGTTCGAGAAAGCGAAATTCCACATCGACCAAGGTGCGAAAAAAGTCGTCATCTCAGCTCCCGCCAAAGGCGACGGCTCTGTTCCGGGTGCGACCATTCTCATCGGCGTGAACGAAGACAAATTCGGCACGTGCGCCATCACCTCGAACGCTTCATGCACGACGAACGCTTGCTCTCCGGTTATCGGCATCCTCGACGAAGCGATCGGTATCGAGAAAGCTTTGCTCAACACAACGCACGCATACACAGGCACACAGGCTCTCGTTGATGGCCCATCGAAGAAAGATCTCCGCGAAGGACGTGCTGCTGCACAGAACATGGTTCCATCTTCGACTGGTGCCGCACTCGTGGTCGGCAAGGCATATCCGCATCTCGACGGACTCTTCGACGGTATCTCTGTTCGCGTGCCAGTCCCTGCAGGTTCTCTTGCCGATATTACTTTCATCGCGAAGCGTGATACGACGGCCGAAGAAGTGAACGAGATTCTCCGCAAGGGTGCTCTTGATCCGCGTTGGACGACGGTATTTGCCGTCACTGACGAACCGCTTGTCTCGTCCGACATTCTCGGTGACCCGCACGCATCCATCGCCGATCTCGCCATGACGCGTGTCGTCGGAGGTAATCTTGTCAAAGTTCTCGCATGGTATGACAACGAAATGGGGTATACCCATGTGCTTGTTGAGCATGTGATTAAGACGGGGCTGACAATTCAGTAGTATATGGAACAGCAAACCAGTCAACAAAATAAAAATCCCTCAGAAAATATTCCCGATGAATGTTTATCTAATCCAAGTAAATTTGGTGATTGGTTGTTGTCACTTTACAAAGAAGGACGACTCCGCAATCACACAGATTTTCAGGGACAGTTTACTGAAGGTCTCGTACTAAAGTTTCTGGATTATGTTATTCCATTGGAATTAGAAGACAAGAAAAATTTTATGGATAAGTTCAGTGAATATGTAAAAGGCCAGGATGCCTATTCGTCGGATTTAAAAAATATTCTTCTTAAAAACAACATCGAACCTAGGGATTTACAGTACAAACTCATGGAATACCTAAAACAGACACGAAATGAGGCTGAAAAATATTTGGCGGAAAAAGATGTCCTGCCTAAAGAAGAACTTAGTGATCTCTTCTATAACCTAAGACATAATATTGGCACGTCATGCATTTATGAGTTAGGTAATTTAGATCTAAAATGACGTATTTTATCATAATCAAAAGAGGGCACATGCTAAAGATAAGGCAAGCTTAATATGAAAATCTACTTCGGATCGGATCATGCAGGATATGAACTCAAAGAAAAGCTCAAAACTTTTGTGAGCTCTTTGGGCTATGAAGTCGTCGACAAAGGCGCATTTGCTTTCGACAAGGATGACGACTATCCGGATTTCTGTCGGCCTGTAGGCGAAGCGGTCGCCAGCGAAGAGGGGAGTTTCGGCATCGTACTCGGTGGTTCGGGCCAAGGCGAGGCCATGAGCGCCAACAGAGTGCCTGGCGCCCGCGCTGCTGTATTCTACGGCCCGCATCTGCCCGTCGGTGCTGCCGACGTTTCCGGTCGCCAATCGAGCGATCCCTACGAACTCATCACGCTCGCCCGCGAGCATAACAATGCGAACATCCTCTCTCTTGGCGCGCGATTTCTCACTGACGAAGAGGCGAAGACTGCAGTGAAACTTTTCATCGAAGGCACGTTCTCTGGCGCAGAGCGCAATCTCCGACGCATTACTAAATTAGGATAAATTTTTATATGGAAATCATCCCTGCAATCTTGGAAAAATCATTTCGCGGAGTCACGAACAAGCTCGAGAGCGTTGCTGGTCTCGTCCGCACCGCCCAGCTCGATATCTGCGACGGCGTCTTCGTGCCTTCGTATACATGGCCGTACAACGGACCTGTTACTGCCGACAAAATTCCCTACGAAGAGAATTTTCTGCCCATTATCGCCGACGAGAATGCGACCATGCCATTCTGGGAAGATTTCGACTTCGAACTCGACCTCATGATCGCTGACGCGCCAAGACTCTTGCCCGATCTCTTGCGCATGGGCCCGACGCGCATTATTTTCCATGCCGAAGCGTTCAAGAATCTCGAATCCGAGATCGAACAATTGCGCAAATCCGTTCCCGGTCTCATCGAAATGGCCATGGCCATCAATGCCGATACTGATCCGTCAATAATTTTCCCATTGATCGATGCCGGTCTCATCACGTCGGTGCAGTGCATGGGTATTGCGAAGATCGGTTTCCAAGGCCAGCCTTTTGATGAACGCGTTCTTGCGAATCTCAAGACTCTGCGGGCGAAATATCCCGACCTCCCACTTTCTGTTGATGGCTCCGTGACGCTTGAAACGGCTCCGCGCCTCATCGCCGCAGGCGCAACACGCCTCGCATCGGGTTCCGGTCTCCTCTCTGCACCCGATATCGAAGAGCGCATTTCCGAATTCAAAAGCATAATGATATAATCTCGAGTATCATGTTGACTGAAAAGAAAATCAAAGAGCTGGAATTAAAAGCCAACCACATTCGTCAGTCAATAATCGAAGCTTTGCTTCCCGCAAAATCCGGACACTCCGCAGGCCCGCTCGGCATGGCAGATATTTTCACGTATTTTTATTTCCACGCCCTCAAACATGATCCGAAGAATCCCGACTGGGCCGACCGTGATCGCGTTGTTCTCTCGAATGGTCACATTTGTCCCGTTCTCTACGCATCAATGGCGCACGCTGGATATTTCCCCGTTGAAGAATTGAAAACGCTCCGTAAACTTGGCTCGCGTCTTCAAGGCCACCCGCACAGAGAATGGCTTCCGGGCATCGAGACTTCATCCGGCCCGCTCGGGAGCGGCGTATCACAAGCCGCAGGCATGGCCCTCGCCGACAAAATGGATCACGGACAGACGGCAACGCGCCGCATCTATGCATTCCTCTCCGACGGAGAATTGCAGGAAGGCAATTCGTGGGAAGGCATCATGTTCGCGGGCAAATACAAACTCCACAATCTTCTCGCCATCGTCGACTACAACAATATTCAGATCGAAGGCTATGTCGATGACGTCATGCCGCTCGAACCGCTTGCCGATAAATGGCGCAGTTTCAACTGGCATGTTCTCGAAGTGGACGGCCACGATCTCCGCGCCATCGACGAAGCTGTCGAGCACGCCCATACGATATTCGAGAAGCCGACCGTCATCCTCGCGCACACGATTCCGGGCAAGGGCGTTTCATTCATGGAGCGCAACTATAAATGGCATGGCATGCCGCCGAACGCGGAACAGGCCGCGCAGGCGCTCGATGAATTGAAGAAAGCTGAAGAACTCATCAAGAGCGCGCAATGAATAAGAAAAACATCTTTCTGTGGACACTCTACGATTTCGCGAATTCCATCGTTGAAGTCGTTTTCTTTTTGTACTGTGCCCAATGGCTCGTCATCGACAAAGGCGTATCTGATTTCTGGTTCAACATGATATTTGTCGGCGGGACGATCCTCCTCATCTTCACCGCACCCATCTTCGGCATCTTGAGCGACCGCCGCGGTGTGCAGATGCCGTATCTGCGCGGCATCACGTGGCTCACATTCCTCTCATTTTTGGGCTCGGCCATCGTCATGCTCTTTCTTTCGAACAAAGTCGTCCTCGCCGCGATATTTTTCCTGCTCGTAAACTATTTCTACCAATTCTCTTTCACTTTCTACAACGCTCTTCTCGCCAAGATCGCGCCGCCCGAGCGCCAAGGTTTCGTTTCCGGTATCGGACAGGCAGGGAACTGGACGGGGCAGATCGTTGGTCTGCTCATCAGTATTCCTTTTGCGACCGGCGCCGTGTATCTCTTTGGCGAACATGGCCGCGCGCAGACACTCCTGCCGGTGACGATACTGTTCCTGCTCTTCGCATTGCCGCTTATGTACGGATTCAAAGAACGCTCCGTGCCGATAGAGAACGTACACTGGAATTTCTGGGAAGAACTGTCATTGAGTTTCAAAAAGTTCAAGAAATTCTGCACCTATCCCTCAATGGGCGCATTTCTTCTCGGCTATTTTTTCTTCAACGATGCCATTCTCACGGCGCAAAATAATTTCCCCATTTATATCGATCGCATTTTCCATATCAACGATACGACGAAATCCTTGCTTCTCATCGGCATTCTTTGTACATCTGCCGTCGGAGCACTCGTTTCCGGCTGGGCGACGAAGAAATTGGGCCTGCGCAAGACCTTGCTCATAGTTCTCGGCAGTTGGGCCATCATACTGCCCGCACTTGCCGTTATGACTTCTTTCACCGTATTTGTCGCCGGCTGTGTCCTCGTCGGATTGCTCTTCGGCGCTGTCTGGACGGTCACACGCGTTGTTATGGTGCGACTGACGCCTGAACATGAGATGAACTACGGCATGAGCTACTATACGCTCGCGGAGCGATTCGCCACCTTCGTCGGACCGCTCTCATGGGGACTCATCACCTCACTTCTCGTTCCCACAGGCGAAATCCGCTATCGCATCGCCCTTGCCGTCATGGGCGTCTTCGTCCTCATTGGACTTCTCTTCGTAAAAAAGATAAAATTCGACCATGATAAATCCTAAATTAAAACTCAATCCGAAGATTTGGAACGACGATGTCGAGCAGGCGCCCATTCGCAAAGGTTTCGGCACGGGACTTCTCGCCGCAGGCGAAGCCGACAAGAGCATCGTCGGTATCTGCGCCGATCTCACAGAAAGTACACAAATGCATCTCTTCGCGGAGAAATTCCCCGAGCGTTTCGTCCAAGTCGGCGTTGCCGAACAGGATCTCGTCACGGTCGCATCCGGAATGGCGGCGATGGGGAAGATGCCGTTCACGTCTTCATATGCGATGTTTTCTCCAGGCCGCAACTGGGAACAGATCAGAACGACGATCGCCTATAACGACCAGCCTGTCGTCATCGTGGGCTCGCACGCAGGCATTTCCGTCGGCCCTGATGGAGGAACGCACCAAGCGCTCGAAGATATCGCTCTCATGCGCGTTCTGCCACGAATGATCGTTCTTGCGCCGTGCGATTCTGTCGAAGCAAAAAAAGCGACCATGGCTCTTGCGAAATTGAAGAAGCCCGCATACCTGCGTCTCGCGCGCGAAAAAAGTCCCATCATCACAACAGAAGAAACGCCATTCGAAATAGGCAAAGCGCAGATATTCCATGAAACAGATGGCATCGCCCACGTCGGCGTCATCGCCTGCGGAGCGCTCGTCCACAATGCAATGAAGGCCGCGCATAAACTTGAGAAAGAAGGAGTCCGCGTCAAAGTCATGAATATGGCGACGATCAAACCTCTCGACACGGCTGCAGTTATCGCCCTCGCGAAAGAATGCGGTGCGATAGTTACCGTCGAAGAGCACCAAATAGCCGGAGGCCTGGGAGGCGCAATAGCAGAATGTCTCGCGGGCAGTATTCCAACGCCGATAGAATTCGTGGGAGTCCACGACGAATACGGCCAATCAGGCGCGCCGCTCGAACTCATCGAACACTATCACATGGGCGTCTCGCATATCACCGATGCGATCAAGAAAGTTCTCGATCGGAAAGGTTAGTTGAATGTAGGGTCTACGGGAAAAAGTTTTCCTTCTCGTTTCGCTTTCTCGTTCAAGTTTTGTCTTAGTTCTTTGATCTTCAGTTCGATTTCTGTTTCTTGCAACCGTTCGGGTAGCAAGAGTTGCTGTTGCAGTTCTTCCATTCGAATTGCATCGAGATTTTTCTGGTCAGTCAGTTCCGTCATTCGTATATCGTCTTCTTCACTCTCTGCCAAATCTTCACTCGTAGTATTTTTGATTTCCTCGATCTCATATTCGCACTTATTATAATCCTGCACATATCCGAGATATGTTTCAAGCAGAGCGAGCTCTGGTGGCGGTGTGATGTATGCAGCCTCCTCGATCTTGTTCAAGATTGCTTTTGAGGGGCGATTTTTTTCAGGTGATCCTTCTTCCATATTAATTTTTCGAGAATAAGCTAGCCTCGTGATGGGGAGGATTTGCGAGATTTTTCGTTAACTCCACTTCTTTTTTCAATTCGAGATATTTCTCCGCCAGTTTCGGTATTTCAGTTCGTGCCACAGGCTGTACTTTTTGCTTCAGATCGATCATGCGTCCCACGCTGGAAGACAATCTATTGAGAAGTCGCTTTTCCTTCGCACTGTTTTTCTCTTCATGGACCTGAGTGCGCAGGGTATCAACCAGTTTTGATGTTTCTTCAAGGGCGATAAAGTCAGTGATATATTTTTCCGGTGTTAAGCCATGCTTTTTCGTCTCTTCCGTGAGCGCTTTGTAATAATCTTCGGCGGCAATCTCCAAATTCTCAAGAGTTCTCATTCTCGCTTGGTCTATTTCTTGAAATATTTTTCCTCCTTCTATGGGTGCCATAATTATATCTTCCTAGGCTGATAATCGGCCGGAGCCTTTGCGAGATATTCTTGGAGTTTTTCTTGAGAAAGCAATCCTTTCTGCGCGCCGACGAATTGCGTGACAGACATGGCATTGATCGGTGCCCAGAGGAGCGCTTCCTCCAGAGATTTGCCCATTGCGAGGCAGGCCGTAATAGTCGACTCGAATGCATCGCCTGCGCCCGTGCGCTCGATAGGCTGATGCGGATATATCGGCATGAACCAATACGTTCCATTCGCTTCGCGCGCATATGCGCCCTTGATCCCGTCCGTCATGACGATGATTTTTGGGCCGAGAGCGGCGAGCATGTCCATCAGTTTTTTCGCATCCATCTCTGTTATACTCAAGATTCGTTGTGCTTCTTCAATATTGCAAAAGAATATCTCCGCCATGGCGTAGATGTCGGCGAGTTTCTCTTTGCCTAACTTCATCTGGAATGTTCCGGGCTGGAAGGCGAGTTTCGTTTCGGGATGCTCTTTCAGCCACGCCGCGATTTCATGGTGGAATGCTTCCGTGTTCTCTCCGAGAGATGAAAGATAGATCCATTTCGGAGCGACCAAGTTCTTCGGCATATGTCGCTCGAACGGCGCGTGTTTGACGAGAATCGTGCGTTCGACATCGTACCAGAGAACGTAGTGATAGTTCGTCGGAAGTTTCGGATCGGTTTCCATATAATCCGTGCTGACATTGTCACCTGTGAGAGAGGCGAGACAGTCCTTGCCGTTCTGGTCGTCGCCAACCACAGCAGAGAGGGCAGAGGAGAGTCCGAGCCGAGAAGCGGAAACGGCGGCGTTCGCGCTGTTGCCGACGGCATTGATCACATCGACGGATTCGTAGGGGACTTTGTCTCCGAAACGGATGCAGAGTTTGCAATGCTCCTGATCGAGGTCGCAGTAGGCTTCAGCGTCTTTCAGGCGGATAAAGGCGTCAATGACGATGTCGCCGATGGCGAGCATGTCGAGGGGTTTAGTGTTTTCCATAGGCCGTATTATACCACTTGGGCCTAATAAAAAAGAAGCGGAACAATTGCACGTTCCGTCGCGAATGCCGAAATGCTATACTATTTCTCATGCAATGGATCATCGGACTCTTCCTCCTCATCACATTTGAGATTGTCGCCGACATCATATCGAAAGAATACGCGCTCAAGGGCGGATGGATGCTCTGGTGCGGTGCGATCGCGGGCTATGTCGTCGCGAATATTTTCTGGCTCTCCGCCATCAAGAACGGTTCCGGTCTCGCGCGCGGCGCAATCATATTTTCGGTCGGTTCAGCTATCGTTGCCACGATCATCGGCCTCGTCATCTATCACGAGAAGACGAATACCGTTCAGCTCGCCGGCATGGGACTCGGTCTTCTTTCGCTCGTACTTATTTTCTGGGAATAATATGGATCTCTTACTCGAAATAAAAAAATTCTGGAAAGGCGACGTCGACAACAGCGATGCGACGCTTGCGAAATATTCGCGCGATGCGAGCCTGTTCGAAGTTCGGCCCGCCCTTGTCGTATTTCCCAAAGATGCCGACGATATAAAGAATCTCGTGCGATTCGTCGCAGAGAACAAATCCGCCAATCCCGCGCTCTCCGTCACGGTGCGCTCCGCAGGCACGTGCATGGCCGGCGGTCCGCTCGGCGAATCAATCATTCTCGACGTCTCTCGCTATCTCACGCCCATACATTCGATCAAACGTGTCGCGCCGTATTCGATTACGCCGCTCTTCAAGGGTAGTTTTCCAGTCTCTATAACAGGGGAAGCCGTTGTCTCGCCAGGCTGTTTCTACCGTGATTTTGAAAAGGCAACACTGGCGGAAGGCTTGCTCTTGCCCTGCTATACGGCGTCGAAGACGATCAATAGCGTCGGCGGCATGGTGGGCAATAACTCTGCCGGCGAACTCACGCTACGCTATGGGAAAACTGAAGACTATGTGAAAGAACTCAAAGTCGTCTTCGCCGACGGCAATGAATATGTTGTGCGTGCATTGTCGCGTTCCGAACTCGATGCGAAGATCGCGCAGAATGATTTTGAAGGAAGTGTGTACAAAAACATTTGGCAACTCATCTCGCAGAACGAAGGCGACATCATGGCGGCAAAACCAAACGTCAGCAAGAACTCGGCTGGATATTTTCTCTGGAACGTCTGGGACGAGAAGAAACAAATATTCGATCTGACGAAACTCATTGTCGGCTCGCAGGGCACGCTCGGCATCGTGACCGAGATCACACTTCGTCTCGTCGATGTGAAAAAACACAGCGCCCTTCTCGTCATGTTCCTGTACTCGCTCGACGGGCTCGGCAATGTCGTCAACGATGCGCTCTCCGTCATGCCGGAATCAGTAGAAGCATATGATGACAAAACTATGATGCTCGCCATCCGTTTCTGGCGCGGATTCATCAAGAAAAGGGGACTGTGGGGGGCGATCAAGCTCGGATTCCGCTTCCTGCCCGAGATCGGACTCCTCATCCGTGGTATGCCGAAACTCGTTCTCCTCGTGAACTGCGCCGGTGACGATATGAATGAGATCCGCGGGCGTCTTACACGACTCCAGTCCATCATGGCGGGTTATCCGAATACGAAAACGCGTCTCGTCTTCTCTCCGGCAGAAGCGGAAAAATATTGGACGATCCGTCGCGATTCATTCGCCCTCCTGCGCGAACATTTCAAGGGCAAGCAAACAGCGCCCTTCATCGATGACGTCATCGTTCCGCCTGCAATGCTTCCGAAATTCTTCCCGCGCATACAGAAGATTCTCGATGACAACCATCTGACATATAACATTCACGGTCACGCATCAAACGGCAATTTTCATATCATTCCGCTCCTCAATCTCGGCGACAAGGTTTCCGGCGACGTCATCCTCAAAGTCGCCGACGAAGTCTACAAACTCGTTCTCGAATTCCATGGCTCGCTCACGGCCGAGCACAACGACGGCATCATCCGCACGCCCTATCTGTCGCTCATGTACGGGGACAAAATCGTCGGACTTTTTGCCCAAACGAAAGACGCTTTCGACGCGCACAATATCTTGAACCCCGGCAAAAAGGTCGGCGGCTCAAAATCCTACATCGTTTCCCATCTCGCCGGATCGCATCCGAAATCCTAATTTCCCGATTCGCAAAGCCGTGCTATACTTCTCCCCATGAACGAACGCGCTGCCATATTCGGCATTACTTCGAATCCCGCTCTCGCGAATGAACTCGCGACCGGCCTCGATCTGCCCCTCGGCAAGATGGAAGTCATCACATTTGCCGACTCGGAGAAGCGCGTCCGCATCGAAGAAGATATTCGCGACAAGAACGTCGCCGTCATCGCCTCGCTCTCCAACCCCGTCGACTCATATCTCGTCGAACTCTGTCTCGTCGTCGATGCATTGAAGTCCAACGATGCGCACAAGATCATCGCCGTCATTCCGTATTATGGCTATGCCCGCCAGGACAAGGCTCATCGCGACGGAGAAGGTGTTTCTGCCCGCGTCATGGCCCGCCTCATCGAAGCCGTCGACATCAGTCGCGTCATTGCTATCGACTTGCACAGCGATGCTGTCGCCGGATTCTTCAAAGTTCCCGTCACGCATCTCTCCGGCGCGCCGATATTCGTCGAGCGCCTACTCCAAGAACCCGATGACTATGTCGTCGTCGCTCCGGACGCCGGTGCCGCAAAACGCGCACAACATTTCGCAAGTCTCATGGGCGCTCCGATGGTCATGATCGAGAAGAAACGCAATCTCGACAAACTCCACACCATCGACAGCATCCACCTCATCGGCGAAGTGAAAGGCAAGACGGCCATCATCGTCGACGACGTCGTCACGTCGGGTTCGACGCTCGTCAAAGCCGCCTACGCTCTCGAAGAAGCGGGCGCGAAGAAAGTCATCGCCTGCGTCACGCATGCGGACTTTGTCGCCGGAACGCATACGATATTGGGCGACAGTCCGATCCCGCGCGTTCTCGTCTCCGATTCCATCGCCAAGCCCGAAGAATACAAATTCGACAAACTCGAAATCCTCCCGCTCGCCAATCTCCTCATTCCGGCCATCCGCAAGGTCATCTAACAACTGATATGAAATATAAAGACACCGTACTCCCGATTCTTCGAGAGGCACAAGCGATCTTGCTTCCAAAATGGGGTAACATTTCCCATACGCACAAAGACCAAAATGCCGCAAACACCGTAACCGAATGCGATGTGGCAATCGAGAATCTTCTGAAGGAATAGCTTAAAGTAATCTATCCCGATATTGGATTTGTCGGCGAAGAAACTGGAGGTAACCGCGAGGCCGAGCGTTTCTGGCTCGTTGATCCGATTGACGGCACGACGCACTTTATCCGCGGATTGCCGTTTTGTACAAGCATGATTGCGCTCATCGAGCGCGGTGAGGTTGTATTTTCCGCCATATACGATTTTGTGCGGGATGAAATGTATTTTGCAGAGAAAGGACAGGGTGCTTGGAAGGACGATGTTCGACTTCATGTGAGTAACCGGGCACTCGCGGACTCATACATTGCATGGGAAACACACACAGGCAAACCGGAGAATGCCAAACAAATGATAGAGCTTCTCAAGAGGTGTGTTCATATAAAGACAATCAGTGGAGGCTGGGAGTTTGCCCAGATTGCTTCAGGTAAACTCGATGGTCGAGTCATGTTTGATCCCTGGGGAGGTGATTATGATTATGCACCTTGTTCGCTCCTGGTTTCAGAGGCTGGCGGCATTGTGGCCAATCTCGGCTCTGACAAATACGATTACAGAAATACGAATTTTATTGCAGCAAATCCAGTGGTGTATCCGGAGCTTCAGAAGATTTTCAAAGATTACAAAGCATCATAATTAAGTGGGCCGGTAACCGCTAAAATTTACTACCCCGTTGACTTATTAAGGCTTTTATATATAATAGTCCCCATGTTTACCATTGACGCAAAAGCGCGCGGGACTACTCTCGCAGAAGATCGAACCAACGGCGAATTGCCGGCTGTTTTTTATGGCGCAGGCAAGACTTCGACTCCTATTACCGTATCTCTGAAGGATTTCTTAAAGATCTGGAAAGAAGCAGGGGAATCGACTGCCATCACACTCAAGAGTGGCGGCGAATCTCTCGATGTCATGATTCATGACGTTCAGATCGACCCTGTCCGCGGAACTCCGCTTCACGCAGACTTCCTCGTCATCGATGCGACGAAAGCCATCCGCGTCAGCGTCCCTCTCGAATTCACCGGCCTCTCTGCTATGGTCAAAGGTGGTCTCGGATCCCTCGTCAAAGTCATGCACGAGCTCGAAATCGAAGCATTGCCGAAAGAATTGCCGCACTCTATCATCGTCGACACATCGGCCCTCGAAACGCTCCACAGTCAGATCCTCGTCGAGAGCCTCCCGATTCCGAAAGGTGTCACCGTTATCTCCAAGGGCTCCGATGTCGTTGCCGCTATCGCCGAAATGAAAGAAGAAGTCGAAGAAGTTGCCGCTCCTGTCGATCTCTCCGCTATTGAAGTCGAGAAGAAAGGCAAGAAAGAAGAGGAAGGCGCCGCTCCGGCCGAAGAAGAAAAGAAATAAATCCATGCTCAAAAAGCCCCCGCTCTGGGGGCTTTTTTCTTTGTAAGATTGCGGAGCGAGCTGCGGCGTATATGATATAATGATACACATGCTAAAAAAGGCTCTTGCGCTCTTTGTCGTTGCCCTTGCAATCTCGGGCGGCATTTTCGTATCGCATGCTCGTGCCGACTTTGACTGCCTCACTCTCACGCCAACCTCGAGCCAGGACCAGAAGAATTTCTGCCAAGGCGAGCTCAACGACCTCAACCAGCAGCTTGCCGACCTCAACGCTCAGCTTCTCGAACAGCAGAAGCAGACTGGTACGATCAAGGGCGATATCACCGCGCTCACTACGCAGATTCAGGCTCTGAAGACGAAGATCAAGGCCCGCTCTGTCGCCATTGCCCAGCTCAAAGTCGATATTACTGATAAAGTTTCCAAGATCGAAACGCTTTCGCAGAAACTCGATCGTGAACACGAATCCCTCGCCCAGCTCTTGCGCAAGACGAATCAAATGGATGCGACACCGACTATGTATTTTATGCTCGCCGATTCTTCGCTCTCCGATTTCTACAAAGACGCCGACTCATTCGCCACTATCAACGAATCCATAAAGCAGTCCGCCGACCAAGTCCGTGGCACGAAGAGTGAAACTGAAACGGAGAAAAAGAATCTCGAGACGAAACGGAACCAAGAGCTCGATGCCAAAGCAGAACTCGAGAGTGCTCAACAGCAGTTCGCGAAAACCCAAGCCGACAAGAAACAGCTCCTCACGATCAGTACGCAAAAAGAAAGCGCGTACAAACAGCTCGCCGCAGAGAAAAAAGCGCGCGCCGACAAGATTCGCGCCGCACTCTTCAACCTTGCCGGCGGATCAAAAGCCATTCCGTTCGGTGATGCATATCAGTTCGCAAAACAGGCGCAGGGGAAGACCGGCGTTGCACCGGCATTCCTGCTCGCCATCCTCACGCAGGAAACCAATCTCGGCGGTAATGTCGGCAAATGTTATCTCACGAATACCGACACCGGAGCTGGTTTCAACATCGATACGAAGGCGACATTCCCGAATGTGATGAAGCCCTCTCGTGATATACAACCGTTTCTCCAAATAACGAGCAGTCTCGGATTCAATCCGTCCACGACGGTCGTCTCATGCCCGATCAAAGGCGTCGCAGGCTATGGCGGCGGCATGGGTCCTGCGCAGTTCATCGCCTCGACATGGAAGATCATAGAATCGAGGGTCGCATCGCTCCTCGGCGTCGGCGCTCCGAATCCATGGGAGCCGCGTGATGCATTCATGGCCTCCGCCCTGTATCTCTCTGATCTGGGCGCATCGGGCACGAGTTATTCTTCCCAGATACGTGCAGCCTGTAAATACTATGGCACCGGCGGCTCGAATTGCTCCTATGGCCGCAGCGTCATGGGTCTGATGTCGAGGATTCAGAGCAGTCAGATCGATCCGCTCGAGAACTAAAAAAGGGTATTTGACGGATACGTCTTTATTTGCTAAAGTACTCCTGTTATGAAAACAGCCATTCACCCGAAATATTTCCCAAAAGCCAAAGTCACCTGCGCCTGCGGTGCGGAATTCGTCGTCGGTTCTACCGTCGAGTCTTTTGCCGTTGAAATCTGCAGCCAGTGCCATCCGTTCTATACCGGTAACGAAAAGGTCCTCGACACTGCCGGACGCGTTGATCGCTTCAAGAAGCGCCGCGAGGCAGGCAAGGCTGCACCAACAAAGAAGTCTAAATAACGATCTTGAAGCACAAAATCGCCGTGAGGCGATTTTGTGCTTTTTGCGTATTTGACCTATAATTTGTTTGGAATTTTACTAGAACCTAGCTACTAGAAACTAGAACCTGTCTTTATGTCACTCATCGACCGACTGGGAGAATTGAAAAAGAATCATCAGACCTCATATCTCGCCGAGAGCTATGAGCGACTTTTGCGCGAGGAAGAAGAGATCCGCAAGATGCTCGAAGGCGACGGCACGCTCCACGATCTCGCCGCCGAAGAATTGAGCCGCCTTCAGACGGAAAAGGAAACGATCGAGAAACAGATCGCGACGATTGAAGAATCCGAGAAAGAAGAAGAGGAATTTCCGAATGAGATAATCCTCGAAGTTCGCGCCGGTGCGGGCGGGGACGAGGCATCGCTCTTCGCATGGGAACTCGCCCACATGTACGAACTGTATTGCGAGGGCATGAAATGGTCATGGAAGACGAACTACGAATCGAAGAACGAAGTCGGCGGATACAAAGAAGCGTCCTTCGAGATCAAGGGCAAGGATTGCTATCGCAAGCTCCGCTATGAGACCGGCGTTCATCGCGTCCAGCGTATTCCCGCCACGGAGAAGAACGGTCGCATCCATACCTCGACGGCATCCGTCGCCATTCTGCCCATCCGCAAGAAAGTGAACTTCGTCATCAATCCCGCCGACCTCGACATGGAATATTCGCGCTCCGGCGGCGCAGGCGGACAGAACGTGAACAAAGTCGAGACGGCAGTGCGTCTCATCCACAAGCCGACGGGCATCGATGTCCGTTCTACGAGCGAACGCAGCCAGCTCGCGAACCGTGAGAAGGCCATGATGATTCTGACGGCGAAACTCCAGCAGATGAAGGAAGAAGAAGAGGCCAAGAAATATTCCGCTGACCGCAAAGGTCAGATCGGCACGGCAGACCGCAGTGAGAAGATCCGCACGTACAATTTCCCGCAAGACCGCGTCACAGATCACCGAATCCGCCAGTCATGGTCTAACATTCCGGGAATCATGGAAGGCAAGATCGAGAAGATGATTTCCGCGCTGGCTCTAGGTACGGTTGGGGAGGCTGGAGAAGAAGAGTAATTCACCACTGTTTTGCTTGCATTTAGAAAGAGAGAGAGCTACACTCTTACCCAAGTGTAAAAGCTGTATACGCCCGCAACCCACGAGAACCCGTGGACCAGTTGTCAGTACAAGCGTTAACCTGCGAAACTTCTTTCCTCATGAAACAGATCATGAACAAGGGTTCGGCAAACTTCGTTTTGTCGGCTTAAGTAAGAACGGGTGCTAAACAGCCCTTCAGCAAGGCTACAAACATTCACCAAAACCCTCTACCGCTCAAGTATCAGCATTTCTTTCCCCCAAGGGTTAAAATAAAAAAATCAGGGCCTTGAGCAGTCCTGATTTTTTTTTATTCCTCCTAAAATCTCTTGCATTTACAAGCCTGAAAGAGTAGTATCAAAAACGAATCAAACCGACGGATCTACTCCTCTCTGTCGTTGCTGGCCTGGTTTAACAGAACACCGGAAGCATTTAATGAGGTTCATTATGTAAACCCCAAAATTTTATTTAATGAAATTAAAATTTTGTTTTACAACGAGGGGTTCACCATGCCCTAAATGAGAAGGCTTACGTTCTCGGAAGCAAGGAAATTGCTTCCCAAAAGTTAAGCACCAACACACCACACTGTTTTAATTAGAGCCTCCAGAAAGGCCACGGGAAAAACTTTAGTTTAAATACGTACGAGATTACGCAA
Source organism: Candidatus Nomurabacteria bacterium (assembly GCA_943359425.1). Taxonomy (GTDB): domain Bacteria; phylum Patescibacteriota; class Minisyncoccia; order Phycocordibacterales; family UBA9973; genus CALRHN01. The sequence continues at coordinate 18,645 of CALRHN010000005.1, forward strand.
ACTATCGAACCGTGAATGTCATTACAGCCACAGGAAAACATCACTCAAATATTTGTGGTGTCCCTGTGGCTTTTTTTTACCCAAAATGGGGAAAACTGCTTGCCTTTTTTACACCATTATGCTAGACTCTTGTCCAGTAGTTTCCTTTGTTTTTGTTTCCACGGTCTCGTTGCGTTAAAACATTGAGCGGTGCGAATAGAAATGTAACGGCGATTACGTTATTATTTATTTTTCGCGGATCGGTATTTTTAGTAACGTTCCGCGGAGCACAGTGTCATTTATGGCAAAGAAGTTGTATGTCGGTGGCTTGCCTTACAGCACCACAGACGAAGAGCTCAAAGAGCACTTCGCACAAGCAGGCGCAGTTGAGTCTGCGACTATTATCATGGACAAGATGTCCGGCCGTTCCAAAGGTTTTGGATTCGTCGAGATGTCATCCGATGAGGAAGCGCAGAACGCTATCTCAATGTTTAACGGCAAGGACTTTGGCGGCCGCAATCTTACGGTCAACGAAGCTCGTCCTATGGAAGATCGCCCAAAGCGTTCTTTCGATCGCGGCGGTTCATCTGGACGCGGCGGTATGGGCGGCGGATTCGGAGGCGGCAATCGCTACTAATCAAGCTCTCAAAAACAAAAAACACCCCATTTCCGGGGTGTTTTTTGTTTGCGAAGTTTTTGGTGCGTGTGGAAAGAATCGAACTTTCGACCTCTGTCTTATCAGGACAGCGTTCTACCACTGAACTACACACGCAATGTGGTCTTGAGAACAGGTATGAATATAGCAGATAAGGGCTTTTTTTCAAAATTTCAGGATTTGTATTTTCGTCCGATTTCTTATATACTCTCGCTATCGCCTGGAGGCCAAACTAACGTTTGACCCCTTTTGGTATATATGTCCGATGCATTAAAAATATTTTTCAGAGTCTCGACCTGGGTGGCGATTCCCATCATCATTTCCCTCATCGCGGGCAAATGGCTCGACGCGCAGTTCGGCACATCTCCGTGGATATTCCTTACGGCGACAGGAGTGGCCTTCATCGTTTCCATCTATGGCATTACGAAAGTGATCAAGGATTATATCCGCTCAATAACTCCCGCGAAGAAAGAATTAGAAGTGCCTCCTACTAAAGACTAACGACTATAGACTAAAGACTACCCATGGAAACCATCCAACACGAAAATACGATCTTCGCCGAACCGATCGC
>CALRHN010000006.1:0-18436 GCA_943359425.1 Candidatus Nomurabacteria bacterium
GTGGGCGCGACGACGCGACTGCACGACGATCTGCGTCGAGAAGTCGAGCGAGTTGAGAAAGGTCTGGAATTGCGCGATGGTTGCTTTCTGTTCGTCCGCTGATTTGAGGGAGAGATTCACCGAAGAAGCCAGAATGACTGCGCGCAAGCCGCCGTCTTTGAGGACGATGATGCCGTCGCGTATTTCTTTTATCGGAACAAAGCCTTGCGTCGATTTAGCATTTAAAGCCATGCGATTATTATAGCACTAGAAGGTAGATTTATGATTTCGTCTTGCTCGTGTCGAGGACGTCCAAGCTCCAAGACAAATCCTTGAGTTTGGAATCTGACAATTTCGGGATAAAGCTTGCCGTGGGGTTCTCGGCGGGAGCTGCTTCCTTTTTCTTGCCCACATTCGGCTTCTCTTTCTTCCAGATATAGAGTTTTGATTGGAAGAAGTATTTAAAGCCCGCTTCGAGTATGACGATGAACGGTTTGTTGTTTACCCTATAGAATGCGAGAGCGAGTGCGAGGCCCGCAACGATAGGGATGAGAAATATTGAAAAATATACCGGCAGGATCTTCCACAGGGCATAGACGCCACCGGCCCCGCCGCCGAGGTAGATGAATTGGCGGAACGTGAACGGTCCGAAAATCTTGTCTTCGATATCTATGAATTGAGGAACTTGGAAACGCATAGTAGCTAAACCTGCTCTCTATAGGGGTCTGCTGCAGGTTTAGTGGCAGGAGGCGTGCTGATCGCTCCCGGCGTTTCGGATTTCTTCATGGAATAATCTGTTTCTTTCTTCGGCACGGAGAATGTTCCGCCGAGCTTGTTGGCGATGATGTTCCCTGACGGAGGAGCCGTGACGACGCTCGAAGGATTCTCGATCTTCTTCAATATATCGCTGCGGTCAGTTTTCTGTTGTACGATTTCCGGAGCGGCCGGTTTCGTCTCATTGAGCACAACACCCGAACGTTCGAGGACGGCTTTCTCATTGCTCTGCAGTACCGACGACTGCGCTTGCTGTTGCGGAGTCATACGAACAGGCGCTGGGGTAGCAGCTGCAGGAGCCACAGTTTTCTCGTCGGATAGGTATGATTCGGGTTCTTTGCGCGCTTCATAGACTTTCTGGATCGACTGGCGGATCGGGGCGAAGACGCGGTCGTTAAGAGCGGCGACAAGGCCGTCGATATCCGCATCGTTCATCTTCAGTTCGATCTGGAGTTCGTCGCGGAAATCTTCCGGTTTCGTCATGCCGAGGAGAACCATCGTCGTCTCGAGTTCGAGCGTGCCGAGCGCTTCATAGGTGAGTTTGCGCTCTTTCGCGAGTTCATAAAGCTTCATCTGGTACTCACTGCCCGTGATCGTGTTCTGGATGTCTTCGGGCAACAGAGAAAAACGTGTCGCCATTTCTTTCTTCACATCGGCGAAAGGATCATCATCCGACGGAGCGGTCTTGCTCGCATCATCTGTCTGGCTCGTGACCGGAAGTACTTTTTTTATTTCGTCTGCCATATATATTAGTATATCGTATTAGCTAGTAATTTGGAATTTGCTTTTAATGATGATCCCCAGCGTGTGTTGCTCCTCCTCCGCCGTGATCTCCCCCGCCCTTGGTCAGATCGCCCAAGAAGTCGAAGAATTTGGACGCGGGTGCCTTGTATTTAGAATTGAAGGTGTGGATCTGATGGTCGAGATCAGAAGCTAAGCCTGTTCCTCGTGTGCCAAGTCGGGCATTGCTGAATTTACCGAGATTGATATCAGCTTTCTTGAAGGCACCTTTCAAACCTTCAAGCACTCCTCCACCAAACAGTCCGGCTACGGCTCCGACTACCGGGCCGACAGTCATTGCCCCGATAATCCCGCCGGCAATTCCTTTGGCAACAGTGCCACCAATGTTTGCTTTCTTAAAGCTATCGTTGATTGTCCATTTCATGCTATTACCCCACTCACGGGCTGCTTCGCTGTTCTTCACAAACTTGCCGCCGGAAGTTTCAAAATGTCCCTGACGTTTCATCTGACCAAGATCATCGTATTGTTCTCCATGGACCTTGTATCCGGAGTTGACCATTTCCTGGTGGAAGAATGCACGCTGGCGAGCCTTCTTGCTTGTCTCGAGAGCCTTCTCGAGTTTTTCGAGACTCATACCCTTCGCGCTCAAAGCGCCTGATAGCTCGTCTGCTGTTGTTGCAATGGTGCCATCAGCTTTCGTGTCTCCCGCCTTAATCTTCTGCGGAGTTCCAGCTGTAAAGCCCTCGCCTTTCTTGAGATCAACAGCTTTTGCTTCTTCAGTCTTGATGTCTTTCTTCTTATCTTCAACATCCTTCTGTGCATCTCTAACTTTAGCTTCAATAGCGGTAGTACTCATTGCCACACCACCGACCATCGCTGTTCCTTCCGTAGTAATAGCGCCTGTACCATCTTTGATATCTTTTCGGCGGGCTTCTTCCAAAGCATTCTTGAGTTCATTGAGTGGTGTGACCAGGTCAGTGAGCTTAGCTTCTTCTTTACGCACCTTCTCTTCTTGATCGGAGATATCTTTCTTTCTTTGAGCGATAGTGTCTTCGATTTTTTGCTGGTCTTCATGATTGGAACCGAGTTTCTCTGCGAACTTACGTTTCTTCTCGGCATCACGGGCTACCGCGCCTTCGTACCCCCCTGCGGCAGCTTTAGTCGAAAGGAATCCAAGGCTCTCCATATTCATACCTGTCGCCTTTGATATGACATTGCCGACACCGCTCTGACGCAGGTCGAAGCTCGAGCTCGCGAGGTATTGGGACGTCTTGAGCTTTTTCTCCGCTCCCCTCTTCATATTTTGGAATTCTGCCATTTGTGCTATCTGTTCGGGGGTCTTGCCGGCGATTATGCCACTGCCGTATTTCTTCTGCAGAGCAAGAGTTGATGCACTCGTTACTCGGCCTGCTGCCAAGTCTCTGTTCTCTTCAGTATCTCGGCTCTTCGCGAATGCGCCAGCGAGACGTCGTCCACCGAACGCCGCTGCGCCGAGGCCGACGCCGAGTGCTGCTCCGCCCACGACTGCGGCGCTCTTCAAGACAAGGCCCCCTCTTTCTCCCGCTGCTGTCTTCGCGAATTTTGACGCTTTCATCAAGAGGAAGAGAATGATGAGCTCGGGGATAAGGACGAGGAGGATCATTTCAAACCACGTCTTGTCCCCTCCTCTACCGAGATCGTCCAAGAACTTGCTCTGAATCATCGAGACTATTATGTACAGATAGAAGAAGAAGATCGGCGCGGAAAAAGCAGCTTCAAGAAGAGTTTTCCACCAAGTGCTCCATCCAATATCTTCGATATGGTGCATCGAAGGGACTATATAAGATACGAAGGCGAGAGGAGCGAATATGATAGATACCCACAGCTGGATCAGACGTCCCAAGAACGAAAGTGCGGCCACGAAGAATGCGTATGCTGCGAAAAAGAAAACTAAACCTGAAATTATGAGAATGGCGAGAAGAAATGAAGGCTCGATTCCCGAATAACCGCCACCGCCGGCAAAAAGGTGATACACAGTATCGACGCCGAGCCCTACTCCTGCCCCAACGAGCGTGCCAACACCGGGGAGAACGCTGCCCATCGCTGCTCCGCCTGCTGTTGCCGCAAGAGCAGTCGATCCTCCTCCGTCAACCGAGGGGACTTTATCCCAGAACTCTTTACTCGTGAAAATCTGGGGATGGAATGCTTGGGCAAGACCTCCCGAGAGATCATGTTCAGTCACACCGATCGCGCTCTCATTGGTTAGTCCGACGTATTTCGCTGTGCCGGTAGTTTTCACTACTATTTGGTTATAGAAGAGACGCGCAACAATATTAGAAGTGTCGATGATAACCTCCGTAAAGAACATACTGAAGTTGAGCAAGATCGCCATGAGAATAACTGATGCGAACATTTTCTTTGGGCTCGCGTGTCCTATCTCGAGATCGAGGATGAGCGATATGGCGATGAAGAGCAGGATGAATATGAAAAGCATATTCGCAAGGTCACGAACGATTGACCACCCACTCGTAATGAATGTCGTTGCAGTATAGAGCTTGCTCGAGAGAGTTATCGCGGCCATGGCATTGAAGAAACTTGCCGCTACACTAAGGAGAAAACCGGGGAAAGCGTAGAAGACATAATATACGATCTTTATGAGACAGCCTTCTAAAGTTCCATCTATGATTACTCCGCATTCTGGGAGGTTGCTCTTAATGTCCGTGGAGTCTTTAACGTCTTGTAGTTGTGTGCCGTTTTGATCCGTAGCAGTCACTGCGCTCGAATCTTTTGTCAAAGTGAAATCCTTCTTGACGTACATGTCGAGACTACCCAAGGCCGAAGTCACGTAGTTCTGTCCGGCATTTCCATGGAGTACGGCGACATATTGCCCCGGAGCTCCTCCCCAATTTACGTTGCCAGTATTTGTCGGTTGGGTGATATCCAGAGACAAGAGGAAATTATTGAGTGCTTTCTCAGGGTTTGCCACCAGCTTGAGTTCTAAGGCAGTCATGTTATCCACATCCGCTTTTGTAAATATAAAAAGCTTCAAGACATGCAGAGTGCCATCTTGTCCAGGAATGAAGTCAAGCAAATTCAGGTAGGGGTTCTCGGGGTCGGTTGCAGTCAGGTGACTTGTGTACGCGTCTTTTACTTTGATAGTCCAAGTTACTTTAACTGATCCATTGTCCTGAATAGCAGTATCAAGACTCAAGGTGAAGTATGTGTCGAGAGAATCTGCAGCTCTTGCAACTAAGGGTTCTACCATGGCGCCCTGATTTGAAATAGTTGCGGAGAGCGGCAAGAAACCGCTGAGAACGATTCCCGCAACGACGAATGCTATCAGAGCTTTTTTCTTGAATCCCATGTAGTTTTTTAGTCTCCGCGTACTTCTTCTTAGTAGATATTCAGATTCTGTTCGAACTCTGCGAACCAATCATGCAGGTGCCACATCTTCTCGTTGATATGCGGGCCGTGTGTGCCAATCATGAATACTGACCAAAAATTAACCTCTGCATCCGGATGTTGCGGATCTTCGAGCGGAGATTTAGTTTCTCGAGGCAGGAAGGTAAATCCTTCATGTGTTCCATCCGCCTGCGCAGGTTTTGTCTTTGGCCACGGCAGGTTCACTCCGGGGTATGGATTTGGAGTGATCACCACCCAATGATTCTCTGCACCAGCCTGATGCGGACACGCCCATGTGCCGGTCGGATCTGCGTACGTGAGACGTGCATGATCACAGGTCTCCGTGAATCCGACTCCGTCGAGAATGGTTGTGTTCGGCTGGCCACGCGGGATGTACAGATGGGCAGGATCGCTATCAGGAGTTTTGACGACAGTACGGATCTGCCAACCGAGGTCGTCATTCTTGCCGCTGTTGAGCGCTTGCGAATATTCCCAAATGCCCGGGTATGGCAGCCAGTTGTCTATATTGAGCGCGCGCAGTTGCGGCAGGACACTGCCGTGTGCGTTGTCCGTCGCGTCATCTCCCCAGTCGGCGATCTCGACACTGCATTGTTTCAAGAGATCGACGTCGTTCTGATCTGCACTATTGAATTCAGTTACTTGCTGTTCGAGCGTCTGGAATGCTCCCGCATCGACGAGATTCGGCGCGAGGTCATAGAACGTGTTTTTATAGCTCTCGTTGAGACGGGCGCGCTCAGTCGCATCGATCGTCGCATTCGCGGCGAGCGCGGTGACTTCGTTGAGCAAGCGTTTGAGTGCGTTGATCGAAGTCTTGAGCGTATTGACCTTGTCAGACAAGTCAGTCACTGTCTGTTGGTATTGTGGGAGTTTGTTGTATTCTGCGGAAGCTTCGGAGGCGACGAGGGGGAGATTGGCGAGTGTGTACCCACTGTCTCCCATGTTGATGTCGACGACAATGTCGTTGTTCGAGTTATTCTTCTCCTTGAGAACCTTGTGATATGGGATAGCCGTGATGCGGGCGGAATATTCATTAAATGCTTCGTTGAGCGTACTGCCCAGAGTCGAGAGCTTGTCATCAGCGGTACCGTTGAACGCATCTATGAGAGCTCCAGGGATGCCGAAGGCGATAGAGTCCGATATTGAAAGTACGGTGTTTCCTACGTTATCGCTTTTCTGTTCGAGTCGATTCTGTAGTTTCCCCAGAAGGCTGTCGATGCTGGCCGAGACATCACTCTGCCATGTCGGCCGTGGTCCAGGGACACAGTAGTCGAGAACCTTGATGTCGTAAATGGTTTTCGCGATTGTGTCGAGCAGTGCGGGCGCTCCGCCGAATCCCGGTGCCGGGTCAGTGAAGAGCGGCACGAGCTTGGCTGCCTGTTGGGCTCCGGTTCCTCCACTGCCTGAAATAACCGTATGATATGCGATAGGCAAGACTGCCGATGGGTCGCCGATAAATCGCTGTTGCAGATAGATGATGTATGGCAAGTCGCGCGCGAGATTCACATCTTGGCTCGCGTAGGCATTCTGATATGACCCAGCGCCGCTGTTTGACCGCGTGGTGTTCAAACCGTATCCTCCAAAATTCCCCGTGCGGTCGATATTCGGAGCGACGTTCGTGAGTGAGGTCAGGCCTTTCGTCACGAGCTGATTCATGAGTGCGTCGAAGACGGCAGAGAGAGAATTGTTGATGTCCGTAGAACTGATAAGAGAATCGCGTTTGATATTGAGAGCGCTCGTGAGTTGGTTCGAGATGACTTGGCCCGGTGTCCGCGTCTCATAGTTTTTGCACGTGTTCGCGGCGATGATGTCCTGCTGTTGTTTGATCTGGGCATCATATCCTGTCGCGACTCCGGACGGATTATATCCTCCCGTAGCGTGCCCGGAAATATCCTTTTGGTAACAACTGTCCGATATATAACTGTTCCCTGGGTTGGCGGCTTGCCATGCGGCGATGCCTGCCGTACAGGCCGAGAGCGTGCTGAAACTCTGTGTACTCAAAACGTCTCCCGTGTTTCCATTCGGATCATAGAGATCGTAATACCAGAGCGGATTCGGATTGCCTCCCTCTCCTTCTGCGGCTCCTTGGAGTTCATGCAGTCGGTCTTCTGCGGCCCGTACCTTTGCATCGGCATCTTTCGGCAATGGTCCCGGGTCGACGCATTCCTGAAGAGACAGGAATCCGTTGCCCTGGAAGAGCTGGTCTTTTATGACTTCAGCTTTTGAAGCAGCAGTTCCTGCTATATGTGTAGCCAGCTCATCAGTTGCGATCATAGAAAACCCGATCGGATTATTTTGAGGAAGTTGTGTTGCATAGAGGAAACTATTCCAACCTCCCGCGCTAAAGTCAGTAGAAAAATCTATCGATGTCTTCCCCGGATTGTTCGCCGCAATATAATTGTCGAGCGTGTACTGCGCATTCGTCGCGAAATAGTTCTGCGCATTTTGTGCGATGAGAGATATGGCCGTACTTCGTCCGAATGGGTAGAGATGCGCATCAAAGGCGATACTGTTGGTGAAGTCTTCGATCTCTGCATCGCGGATGCTCTTGGAGAACGTAGTCCAGCTCTGGACGAAAAGTGGAGAACCCTTGAATCCTGTATTGATCCAGTTCACGGTCTCATTCGTCATCTTGGCGAGGGCGACTTTTGAGAGGTATTGTGCCACAGCTTTCAAGCAATTCTCGCGATGGTTTGCTTCCGTATCATTTACTGTTACCGAGTCACTGTTTAGTTTGCTGGTGAGTTTGCTGAAGAAAGATCCGATCTTGTCACCGAGACCTGAACAAGAGAGCAGCACTGATCCAACGCCACCGATCTGGAGGTTACCGCCGGCTGATCCACCGTATCCGAATGCGTCGGCTTGTTTAGGTGAGAGAAATGCAAATGACGGCACCATGATGAGCACGATTGCGAACGCACTTATCCATTTGTTCAAACGTTGTGTCGGCATTATGCGTATACTACCTTGCGATTATACCATTATTTTGTAAATAGGCGTCGAGCGTTTGGAGCGCGGCGATGACTTTCGCGCTCTCATCTTCGTACTGCGAGAGTCCGATCATTCCGACGAGCGGATTGTCGTTCATCTGGGTCAGGTTCTGGAGCGCGGCAGAGATCTTGATATAGCTGTTGATGAGAATGAGGTCGGTCGGAGCAAGATCTTCGGGGACTTTCGTTTTCAACAGGTCGTTCGCCATCTTCGTATAGCCGTCCGCGATCGCTTTCAATTTGGCGAGCTTGGCCGTATCGTTGTTGTCGATAGCATCGCCGAGCAGGGACAGCTCATCACCAACGCCTATCTTCGCCTCGGCCGTCGTCGTTTTCTTAAAGCTCTCATAGTATGCCGTTATGGAAGCCTTTGTTTTCGCCGTCGTTACCAAGTCGCTTGCCGTATGCGCGTCAGGCAGTTCTTTCCGCAAGGCGACATTTTTCGAGAGCCCGTCCGAGAGTCCGGCGATCGTGTCGGGCGTGAGATTGCCAGATTGCTTCAGCGATGCGACGGAACTGAAGAGTTGCTGCGCGAATGTCTCGGTCTCGTTCAATTTCGCTGCCGGAGTTCCAGTGGCGACACCGTTCTTCTCGTCGAGCGCTTTTTGCTGCTGCGCGATATAGACGTCATCCGTGACGCCGTCGCCATTCGTGTCTTTTTTCATCGGATCGGTTCCCCACAGTGCTTCTTGCCAGTCGGGTACCGTGTCGCCGTCCGTATCTTTCTCAACGAGACTCTTGAGCGTCACGCTCGTGCCCTTTACATTCGCAAGATTTGCCGCGCCCTGTTGTCGGTGCTGGATAAAATATCTGCCGACGAAAAAGAGTACGATTGCAAGCGCAATGCATGAGACGATGACAATGAATTTCTTGCTGGGCAAGTAGTTGTTCATAGTTTATTTATCTCCTTGAAACACCGAAATTGAGCGGATAGATAGAGAACATGGGGATAGATATCGGTGCGGGGGGAGCAGTGTCAGTCGTACAGGCCACCGAAGTCGTCTTTTGATTGTAGTTGCCGAGAACGGCTGCGCCGTTCGTGAGCTTCTTCGTGGTGATGGGAATATAGTACGGCGTGGGAGGGAATATTCCGCCCACTGGGGCTATCGTCACAGCCCAATATTGTCCGACACACGTGCTGATCCCGGGGATATTGTTGACACTCATGATGCGCCCGCCGAAAGATTTGCGTGTGACCCCGAAGGCATTTGCATAATTGGCAACAAGAAATCCTACCAGGATAATAAGAAAGGAAAAAAGATAGAATACTCGCTTCATGCGAGCATTATAGCCTTTTTTTACGCGCTACCCTAGCGATATGGGGATTATTGCGCCTTTGAAATGGCGCGGGCGATGGCGAACCAGGTATCTATAGGTATATCCTCAGGACGGGCCTTCTCGGGGATGCCTATCTGGGCGAAAATCTCTGAAATATCAGAACGTTTTAGACCCAAGGCGAGGTTTTTGGTGGCCAGTTTTCTCTTGTGGGCGAATCCAGCTTTCACGACGGTGAAAAATTCCTCCTCTGTCAGAGTTCCAAAGCGCTTTTTCGATATATTTTCGACAGCAATGATGGCCGAATCCACTTTCGGCGGCGGGGAGAAATACCGCGCGGCAACTTTGCCGACGTATTTTGGTATGCCGTATGCTTTGACGGAGATGGAAAGAATGGACTCTTTTCCATCACGCGCAACGATCCGGTCGGCCACTTCTTTCTGAACGAGCAGTACCATGCATTCCGGCTGGCGTTTGGTCTCGAGGAATTGTCTGATGATGGCGCCGGTAATGTAGTACGGAATGTTTGCGGCGAGCTTGTACGGAGTCTTGAAATGCTTCTCGATATCGAATTTCAAAATATCATCTTCGATCAGTTCAAATTGCCCGCTCGCGATTTCATTGGCAAATTTTTCTCGCAAATGTTCCATGAGGTCGCGATCTTTTTCCACTGCGACGACATGCGCGCCGGTCTCGAGCAATTTCGCCGTGAGTGTTCCTGTCCCCGGTCCGATCTCGAGCACCGTGTCTTTTTTCTCAAGACGCGCCGCAGAGACCATCAGTTTGAGTGCAGGGACTGATTTCAAAAAGTGCTGGCCGAGAGATTTTTTCGCGTAATGATGCATATCAATCAAAATAAATTACCTTCTCATGCGTGCGCGTCGAATGCACGCTCTCGCGCTCGGTGAGGCGCGCGGGGATATCGTAGAGAAATTCCGACGGTATCTCGACTTGTCGCATGCCGAATATCGTCCGCAAACTTGCATAGCACAAATACAATTTCTCCCGCGCTCGCGTGAGCGCGACGTAGAAGAGCCGCCGCTCTTCTTCAGAGTCTTCGACTTTTTCTCCCGCGCGCCGTGCGTGCGGGAAGAGATCCTGTTCAAGCCCGACGATGAAGACATGGCGGAATTCTAATCCTTTCGCCGCATGCACGGTCATGAGTCGCACGCCGCCTGCGCCGTTCTCAATAGTGTCTTGATCGGAAACAAGGACGGCATCATCGAGCAATTTCTCTATTCCCTCGTCTCCGGGCAATCCGCTGTATTTGAGCGACAATGTCACCAATTCCTGTATGTTTTCGAGACGTTCGAGATCGTCTTCTCCGCCCGCTTCGAGCGATTCTTTCAGCCCCGTCCGCTCGAGAACGAAGAATATCGTCTCTGCCGGCGTATGCGTTTTGCCGTATTCGTTGATCTCTGTCAGGGCGTCATAGAAATTCTCGATCTTCTTCTGCATTTTCTCCGGCAGTTCGTTCACCGTTCCCGCACACATTTTCGCGAACGTCACCTTGCCGATGCCGCGCGGAGGAACGTTTATGATTCGCTTCACATCGTGAAGGCTTTCTCTGTTGCGAGCGGCGCGCAGATAGGAGAGCATGTCTTTGACTTCGCGTCGCTCGAAGAATCGCGTGCCCACGACTTGGTACGGAATGTGATAGTCGAGGAGCGCTTCTTCGAATATGCGCGACTGGAAGTTCGCACGGTAGAGAACGGCGATCTCGTCGAGCGGAACATTTTTCCGGTCACGCAGTTCGAGCGCCGTTGTCGCCACGAAGTCCGCTTCATTGCGCTCGTCATAGCATTCGACGAGCATGATCTTCTCCCCTTCCCCGTTTTCCGTGAAAAGATTCTTGTCGATGCGCATGGTATTCTTCGCGATGATGGCATTCGCCGCTTCGAGGATTGTTTTCGTCGAGCGATAATTCTGTTCGAGTAAGACAACCTTGGCATTCGCATAGTCGCGCTCGAAGTGGAGCAAGTTTTTCAGATTAGCTCCCCGCCAGCTGTAGATATTCTGATCCGTGTCGCCGACGACGCAGATATTCTTGTCCGGTCCGACGAGCAATTTGACGAGTTCATACTGCACCTGATTCGTATCCTGATATTCGTCGATGTGGATATAATGCCAGCGTTTCTGATACGATTCGCGGACGTCGGCATTCTTGCGGAGCAATTTTACCGTCTCGCCGAGTAAGTCGTCGAAGTCGAATCCTCCGCTCTCGGCGAGTTTTTTCTCATACGCGCGCCATATTTCCACGGCGAGTGATTCGAATCCCGCGCCTGCGGCGAGGGCGAAATCATCCACGCTGTGCAGATTGCCTTTCTCGCGCGAGATAAGTCCGCGGAAACGGCGCGGCTCGAATTCTTTCGGATCAAGGGAGGCTTCTTTGATCGCTTCTTTTATCATGGCGAGCGAATCTCCTTCATCGATGATGCTAAAATGGCTATTTCTGCCGACCTTACCTGCGTGTTCTTTCAGTATGGAGAGTCCGAGGGAATGGAACGTGGAGATAAAGGGCACGCCTTCCACGCGCTCACCGGAGAGGAGACCGTAGGCGCGTTCGCGCATCTCGCGGGCGGCCTTATTCGTAAATGTGATGGCGAGGATTTGTTCCGGAGCGATCCCTTTCTTCACGAGCTCGATGATCCGGTGTGTGATGGTCTTCGTCTTGCCCGCACCCGCACCTGCGACGATGAGAAGCGGCCCTTCGGTCGCCAAAACTGCCTCGAGCTGTTTGTCATTGAGTCCTTCACGGTGTCGCATCCTGCCACTATACCATAGAAAAAAACTCCCGAATGGGAGTTTTTGAAGGCTAGCGATAGAGATTATTTTCCGGTGACTTTGAGCGTCTCGTCGCGGAAACGGGCGGCTTCTTCGTTGATGATGGCATCAAAATCTGGCACATGTGCTTGGATGTAGCTGAATATTTCACCTACACCCTTGTCGTCGTCGAGCATCTTCTCGAGCTCTTTCTGTTGCCCTGCGTTGAGCATATCGAATATACGCGCCATGACTTCTTGGAAGATGATCTCTCCCACGCGCATGACGGCCGCTTCGCGCTCTTCGGCAGGGAGGCTTCCGATGCCGAGTGCGTCTATGATTTGTTGTTGTACGTTTGGATCCATGTGTGTCTATTATTGTACTACTTTAATTTCTAAATGTAACTACTTGCCTGTTTGAATCTGGGCGAGCTTGGCCTCTTGGAGCAGTTTCCAGAAATTATCTCCCCCGTGCGCTTTCACTGCATCCTCCCCGCCTAACATATTCTCGGCCCACGGGAGGATCTTCAACTGCTCAATAGCGCCTTTGTGGGCAAGGATCTGATCAGTATTGTTATCCTTGAATATCTTCTCCCAGCCGTCTGCGCGATTGTCAGCGAGCGTATTGCCGTATGCCTGGGCGGCCATATCGTGCAAAGTCTTCTCGACGCCCGTATTGAGGACGCGGTCGAGTTCCGTGGACGAGAGTCCTGACAGATCGATCGGTATATGATTGGTCGCTGCGACTTCGAGGACGCGGTCGATCTGTGTCGGTGCCATTCCGGTGAAATCAACATGCCCGGCGCCATGGCTCAAGAAGTTTCCTATCTCTACATTGGTTGCGCTATCAATGCCGCTAGCAGTGAGTACACCCGATCCGTCGGCTACGGCTGTCGCGTCTTCGACTATCGGACCAGTTCCGCCTCCTTGGTGGATCGTATCTATAACACCCGGAACTGCACCGTTCGGTACAGGACCGTTCATCGAGCTCGTAACAGATGCATGCATGATATTGCCTGCCGATCCAGGAGGAGGAACTGCTCCCGCCATCGTTTCCGTCGTTGGTGGTACTGTTCCGCTTCCACTTCCTGTGACATGCGAGAGGTCTCCTTTCACATGGAGATCACCAGTTATCGTCTTGATGTCGTCATGTCCCGTGATGCCGGTGTCCACATCGCCGACTTTGTCGAGATGTTCGGCGTGCAGTATCTTCTCCCAGCCCTGATTTGTAACTTTTCCCACGAAGTGCTCTGCACCGGTCTGGAGTACACCCTGATCCCATGCCTTATCCGCGATGCCTTCGAGCTTGCCGACGACGGCGTTAAATTTCGCGTGATCGGTGACTTCAAATTGTCCTGTTGCCGGATCAAAGTGCGCTGCCGCAGCGAGATCGCTGGCCTTAACATCCATGATGTTGTGGCCTTTGAAAAGTTCGAGCAGGTTCTGCGAGATGTTGAGAGCCTTCGCGCCGTCAGCGATCGTGAATGCGCCATCCTTGATCTCCATCTGATCGAGAGCGATCGACGAGAAGACGCGCTCGGCTTCAGCCGGTACGCCGTTCTGACCGAGTGTCATCTTAAATTCAGTCGTGACGCCCTTGCCTGCAGGAGATACCACACCTTTTCCTTCGGGAGTTTTAGCATCGCTCGTTGTTCCTCCTTTGGTGGCATCCTGTGTCTTGTTGTCTCCACCCGCCGGGGCGGCGTTCTTATTCCCCGCACTTGTCGAGTCGGATTTTTCTATCGGAGTACCGTTCTTGTTGCCAACATTTGTCGAGTCAGATTTCTCTGGAGCCGCGCCCTTGTTAAGAGTCGAATCAGTCTTACCTGCTCCACTGACTATATTCTTGCTAACTGTCGTGTCCTTGCTGGCGAGAGTGGAATCATTCTTTTGTATGACTTGAGAGCTGTCGGACTTCTGCTCTACCGCAGAACTGTCTGTCGCCATCTTGGTCTGATTGATATTTTTCGCCGTGTCATTGCTGGAAACGTTGGTCGAGTCCTTCTTCCACGGCCACCAAGATTTCTTGTCCGCACTCGCCGTGTCTTTCGGAGCGACAGTAGTGCCTTTTACATGTTCTGTCGGCGCTGTTCCTCCATGGCCGAATATTCTTTGATTCCATGCCTGGGCTTTCGAGACTTCTTCCGCCGAACCCATGCCATGCGCTTTGAGTTCTGTGTTAGCGATGAAAGATACGCCGTAACCGACTGCAAACATAGATGCGATTTTTAGGCCCGTCTTCGTCCCACGGACCCAACCTTCCACCTTCGCGGCCTTCTTGTAGTTCTGTTCGATTTGTGCGATCTTCTGTTCCACAGAGAGGCCCGCACTTTCTTTTTTGAGTTTCTTCTTTCCCAAGGACCCCTCTTTCACCACCCAGTTCATCGCTGAATCAAGCCCTTTATTCATGGCCCCAATAGCTTTCTTCGTCACTGGCGACAGTCCGAGAGCGGTTACGCCCGCGCGTCCCCATCGCCAGCCGACAGCTGCCGCTCCGCCGATGCCTGCTCCTATCCCTACGGTACTCATAGCTCCCAGCGTTGCTGTCCCCATCGCAGTCGTGGTAGTTATCTTCGCGAGTTTTCTTCCCATCCATGCCATCTTGCTCTTCTTCCAGAGCCCTTTGTCGTCCGACGTATACCAGCTCCAGAATTTCTTCAAGTAATTACTCTTCTTCGGTTCGAGCGAATGGAAATCGTTGTTCTCTTGGCCGATCTTGTTATAGATCTCCGTTGCCATGAATTTGTCGAGCTCTGCTTCGACGGCAGTCAGTGGAATTCCCAATTTATCGAGCTCTTCCCTCTTCTCTGCATAAAGCGTACTCCAGTATTCCTGGCGAGCTTCTTTGTACCTCTGTTCGTTTATATTTTTATTTGCCGCCGCACTTGCACGCGCGTCAGCGAGTTTCTGTTCGGCGAGCTTGCGTGCCTTTTCAAAGTCCGTCGGGTCTAATGATGGCGGACGAGGAGGCAGGGGTGGAGTTTTCGACGGATCCGCATCAGGATCCTCGCCTTTATCCAAAGCATCGAGACGATTCAGCAAGATCTTGAGCGTCTCCTTGTCCGCTACGGTGTCAGCCTCGATAGATTCGAGTTCTCCTTTCTTTCCGGTGAGCAATTCTTCAGTTGTTAGTGTTCCTTCGGGCATATTATTTATGTAACTTATTATACTCCGCTGTCACCTGTTCTTGGTATTTCTTCGCTTCTTCAAGCATGCGTTCTTTACCTTCAGCCGCTCCAATATCTTTTGTGATAATAATTCCATCAGGCCCGACAATAGTGTAAAGAGCTTTTTCATCCCTAACCATCATACGACCCTTCTCGTCTCGGGGTAGCTCATCTTTATTCTGTAGTCTCATGATAAATCCGTTTGCTGTACACCAAACGGCATTATGCGTTCTATCGGTAATGGAAGGAAAGTAACGAGTATCTATATCAGTGTAATCTTCATCCGTCATGTGTTTCCAGCCGATATTTCTCCGGATTCGCGGGTCGAGTTTTTCAAGCGTAAACCATTTCAACGGATTTTCTCCGTTTGTTCTGTCGATGAGACGTTCTACTTCTTCCAAGCGGCGTTCTTTTCCCCTGATTTTTCCTGCCGAGAATGGGTATACTTTTTCGATGAAAGATTTTGATTTTTTCTCCAACGCTTCAAGTTCTTGCAGAAGTTTTTCTCGCTCCGTCTTCAGGTTTTGAAAGATTTCCTTCTGTTTGTCAGGCGTCGATAACTTCCATTCTTCCAGCGCTTTCAAATATGCGAACTCGGACTCTTCATATTTCTTATCAGATTCTATTTCCCCTATCTTCTCATTCAATCGGCGCGTGGTATAGGTGTTGCGTCCGACCCAATTTTGAGGATGGGTTAAGTCATGTATGTTGCGTTTACCCTTTAATTCTTCCAAGGCTTTCTCGCTTGCCTTGATCTTATTTTTCTCACGTTCGCTTGTTGCAGGCTCCGAATAAAAGGTCGTTACAATCTCCTTTTCTTCTTTCTCGCCCAGATGTGTTGGCTCTGGCGTCTCATCGTCCTTTGCCTCTTCAGACTCTGTCGCAACTTCTTTTTCTTCTGGGGGCGTAGTTTTTCCGAAAATATTTTCCACTGCTGTTACCAGTTCGGGATTGCTACCGTCCGTTTTTGCCTTGTGATAGGCTTCGGCGATCAATTTCTCGTCGAATTTTGCGAGACCAGCCAATTTTGTCAGAGCGAGGATCGCATCTGTCTTGTCGCTCACTTCTCCTGCATGCAG
The DNA here is from genome assembly GCA_943359425.1 of Candidatus Nomurabacteria bacterium. Classification (GTDB taxonomy): domain Bacteria; phylum Patescibacteriota; class Minisyncoccia; order Phycocordibacterales; family UBA9973; genus CALRHN01. Next base: position 16,167 of record CALRHN010000006.1, read on the forward strand.
CGCTTCTTCTGTGCTTGCTACATCTTTTAATGCATCGGGGATTTCTTCGGAGCTTTCAGTGCCTGTATTTTTTGCTGTTACAACCGATCCTATCAGACTGCCCAGTGCAGCTTTCTTTTCCTCGGCCAGCTTCTGCTCGAGTTCAGCGATCTCTTCGCTGATTTTCTTCGCACGCTTTTCCCGATCGGCGATACGGAGAGCGAGCTTATTCGCCTCTTGTTTGATCGCTTCGATCTCTTTTTGTCGTGCCTGCGCCTTCAATTCTTCCGCAGAGAGCGGTTTTAGTTTCGCTCTCTCTTCTTCGATGACTCCGAATGCCGTCATGTCGTCGGCGTAATCTTTTTCGAGTTTTTTTACTAGCGCAACCCTTTTCTTCGCCTCGAGCTTCGCTTTTTCTTTTTCAAATTCTAGAGTGATAAGTTTCTTTGCCGTTGCAATAGAGTCTTTATTCCATTCTTCGACGAGCGCATCCTCGTCGGCGGTGCGTTTCTTTTTCTTGCCGAGCACTTCCATTTTCACTGTTTGTTCGGCGATTATCTTTTGGGCCCGTTCGGCAAATGCCAACCGGACGTTCTTATCTTCGAGCCCCACTTTCTTTTCTTCCAGCCTCTGTTCGGTTTCTTTGACCAACGTTTCTTTCTGATCATCGGTGAGGTCTTCTATATTCAAATTTTGTTTCCCAAGTGTCAAAGACTCGGCGAGCGCTTTTTCTAGTGCATTCTCCGTGCTTTTCAACGCTTCCTCTGTCGATATCTTTGTCGTATTTAGTTCCTCGAGCGGTGACTTTGCCATATATATAAAGGTAGCCTAATTATACTCTAAATGTATTGAAAATAAAGGAAGCCGCTGAGTTTGTCTCAACGGCTTCGGTCTTGCCTCGGGTAGAGGTTCACTAATGGCTCGCGGGACCAGGTAAATTGTTTACCCATGCACCTCTGCCAATCAAAGGCGCGGATGCGGCAAACTTAACCAGTGCCTCGGTTACTTTGTCTTTGTCATACCCTGTTCCTTTGGTCACAATAAGCGCTGATTTTAAAAGTTCCACTTTCGTTACTCCGGGGATTGCAAACACTGCATTGGTGAGCGTTGTCTGTTTTATCCCGCTGGTGGAATTCTTACCGGCTCCTTCGTAAGTGCGGGCAGGGCTGCCCAAGGTAAAGTTAACAGTAAAGGTGTCAGCTACCGCTCCGGGAGCGATGGTTAGCTGAGCATCAAACTGCTCTTTTCCCGTGGTGTCCTTGTCGAACTTTACGGTGCTGGTAGTGCTTTGTGCGTTAGCGTTTTGTCCTACTGTGGCTAACAAAAACAGGGTTACGAATAAAAAGAATGTTGATTTCATTGGATGAAATTTTGTTTTTCAAGATGACGGAAGTGTCACCTTGTTTCCCTTACATCTTAGCATACTTCTTGATCTCTGTCAAGAGCTTCATATACTCGAGCTCTCGAGGGGTGGGGTCGCTCAATTTCAGCACTTCATAGGTAGTCGGGTCGATCCACATAGCATCTCCCTCTACAGTTGAGGGCAATATAATGATTCGGCCCCCCTCCCTTAAATATTCACTTATTTTGGCGATATATTCGGCGCGGATGCATCCCCAGCTAACGCGGTTATCACTCGCCGTCGGGCTGTTGAGCTTTTGCTTTTGTCCTGTGACGTCTTCAGGGAGCAGTCCATGGAGGAAAACGTTCTGTCCCTCCATATAAATGCGCCATGCATAGCCGCCATATTCTATTTTGTCCTGTTCATTGATGTCTTGCTTGCCCAAAGTGAAATATCCGGGCGGCGTGTATCCGTTCTTCGCCGGATCGCCTTCGGTCGTGACGGTGTTCGCATTGTTCCCCTCTTTCTGTCCGAGAAGGATCGGACAGTCGTACACTATCTTGTTGTCGGGGCCGATGATGTGGAGGTGCGCTTTGTCAGGATCAACCATGATGGTGTTGGGCGGGTACTCTTTCCGTTCGATATCGTTCCGTATCAGATCCACATATGAAACTTTGCCCGAGAACGGCAACTGATCGTAGAGTTTCATGTCCATCTTTGCTATCAGGTCTTTCACTTCTTGAATATGTTTTTTCTCCGCTTTGTCTTTTTCTTCTTTATCAAATTTTTCTTTCTCCGCGGCGGCAATTTTTGGGTCAACACCCGTGCTCGTGGATGCTTTGTCTTTTTCAGTGTCTGAAGCCAGTTTTTTATAAGTGACTCCTGCGCCCGTACTCAATATGGCGGCTCCGCCGAGCGCGAGAAGAAGATTTTCCCCCCGGCTCTTTTT